>NZ_JBEZVK010000031.1:0-91702 GCF_040636955.1 Streptomyces sp. NPDC032472 | reverse complement strand
GACGCAGGCGGCTGCGCCGCCCTGCGGCGCAGCCGCCCACCGGCCCGGCCACGCCCCGGCCGCCCGGTCCGAGCCCCGGCCTGCGGCCGTGACCGCATCCGAGCCCGTGAGCGCGGCCGTGATCGAGCCCGAGCTCATGGCTGCGGTCGTGGTCGAGCACGAGCTCATGGCTGCGGCCGTGAGCGAGCCCGAGCCGGTGACCGCGGCCGTGACCGCACCCGAGTCCGTGGCGGCGGCCGTGTTCGAGCCCGTGGCCGCGCCCGCGGGCGGGCTTGAAACCGCATCCGGGGACGGACCGGCGGCCGGCACCCCGCCCGCGCCCGGCTCTGCTCCGCTCCGGGAACGGAGCGGAACCCGGCACCCGGCCCGTGACCGCAGCCGGGGGCGTACGGGCCCGGTCCTGGTCCCGACGGCCGGCCCGGACCACGGCGGCGCGGGCCCCGGCCCCGGCGGTGTTCCTCCGGGGGTGTACGAGGCCGCCGCGCGCGCGACCCGGCACCTGCTGGAGCGCCAGGACGCCGCCGGCTGGTGGAAGGGCGACCTGGAGACCAACGTCACCATGGACGCCGAGGACCTCCTGCTGCGCCAGTTCCTCGGCATCCGCGACGAGGCCACCACCCGCGCCGCCGCCCGGCACATCCGCGCAAAGCAGCGCGAGGACGGCACCTGGGCCACCTTCCACGGCGGCCCGCCCGAACTCTCCGCCACCATCGAGGCGTACGTCGCCCTGCGCCTGGCCGGCGACGCCCCCGAGGCCCCGCACATGGCCCGCGCCTCCGCCTGGATCCGGGGGCACGGCGGCATCGCCGGCGCCCGCGTCTTCACCCGGATCTGGCTGGCCCTGTTCGGCTGGTGGAGCTGGGACCACCTGCCCGAAATCCCGCCCGAGCTCGTCCTGTTGCCCTCGTGGGTGCCGCTGAACATCTACGACTTCGGCTGCTGGGCCCGCCAGACCATCGTCCCGCTCACCATCGTCTCCGCGCACCGCCCCGTCCGCCCCGCCCCCTTCACGCTGGACGAGCTGCACACCGACGCCCGCCGGCCGCGCCCCGCCATCCGCCCGGCGCCGCTGACCGGTTGGGAGGGCCTCTTCCAGCGGATGGACAAGGCCCTGCACCTCTACCGGCGCATCGCCCCGCGCCCGCTGCGCAGGGCGGCGATGGCGAAGGCCGCCCGCTGGATCATCGAGCGGCAGGAGAACGACGGCTGCTGGGGCGGAATCCAGCCGCCGGCCGTCTACTCGGTCATCGCCCTGCACCTGCTCGGATACGACCTCGGCCACCCGGTCATGCGGGCCGGGCTGGAGTCCCTCGACCGCTTCGCCGTCTGGAGCGAGGAGCCGCCCGGGCCCGACGGCGCCCCCGGCGGCCCCGTCCGCATGGTCGAGGCCTGCCAGTCACCGGTCTGGGACACCTGCCTCGCCGCGATCGCCCTCGTCGACGCGGGTCTGCCGCCCGACCACCCGGCCCTGGTCAGGGCCGCCGACTGGATGCTGGGCGAGGAGATCACCCGTACCGGTGACTGGGCCGTACGCAGGCCCCGACTCGCCCCCGGAGGCTGGGCGTTCGAGTTCCACAACGACACCTACCCCGACATCGACGACACCGCCGAGGTGGTCCTCGCCCTGCGTCGGATCCGCCACCCGGACCCGGCCAGGGCCCAGGCGACCGTGGCCCGCGCCGTGTCCTGGACCCTCGGCATGCAGTCCCGGGACGGCGGCTGGGGCGCCTTCGACGCCGACAACACCAGCCCCTTCCCGAACCGGCTGCCGTTCTGCGACTTCGGCGAGGTCATCGACCCCCCGTCCGCCGACGTCACCGCCCACGTGGTGGAGATGCTCGCCGTCGAGGGCCGGGCCGCCGACCCGCGGGCCCGCCGCGGCATCACCTGGCTGCTCGCGCACCAGGAGCCCGACGGCAGCTGGTTCGGCCGCTGGGGCACCAACTACGTCTACGGGACCGGCTCGGTGCTCCCGGCGCTCGCCGCCGCCGGGATCCCCCCGGCCCATCCGGCCGTGCGCCGCGCCGTGCGCTGGCTGGAGTCCGTACAGAACGAGGACGGGGGCTGGGGCGAGGACCAGCGCTCCTACCGGGACCCCGCCTGGGCCGGCAAGGGCGCCTCCACCGCCTCCCAGACCGCATGGGCGCTGATGGCCCTGCTCTCGGCGGGGGAGCGGGACGGCAAGGCCGTCGAGCGGGGCATCGGGTACCTGGTGGGGACGCAGGCCCCGGACGGCTCCTGGGACGAGCCGTACTTCACCGGAACCGGCTTCCCGTGGGACTTCTCCATCAACTACCACCTGTACCGGCAGGTGTTCCCGCTCACTGCGCTCGGCCGCTACCTGTACGGGGAACCCTTCGCGCCCGGGGCCTCCTGATGGCCGCCGCCCGGGCCGGCGGGCCCCGGTCCGGCCCCGGCCCCGGGCCCGATCCCCGGTCCGGCCCCGGCCCCGGGCCCGATCCCCGGTCCGACCGCGGGCCCGTACCGCTGCTGGTCGCCTGCGCCCTGCGCATCGAGCAGGCGGCCCTGCGCAGCGGCGGCGAGCGCGGCGCCCCCGACCGGTACGCCCTGCTGCGCACCGGCATGGGTCCGCGCGCCGCCGAACGGGCCGTGGGCCGGGCCCTCGCGGAGCCCGCCCTGCGCGGGGCGGCCGTGCTGGCCACCGGGTTCTGCGCCGGACTGGTCCCCGGCATGCACCCAGGCGACCTGGTCGTCGCCGAGGAGACCCGCGACCCGCGGGGCACCGTCGCCTGCTCGGGGACGGCCCTGCTCGCCGAGGCACTGGCCCGGGCCGCACCGGGCCGCACCGTGCACACCGGCCCCCTGACCGGCTCCGACCACGTCGTCCGAGGCCAGGAGCGCGCCCAGCTGCGCGCCGGCGGCGCCATCGCGGTCGACATGGAGTCCGCGGCCACCCTGTGGACCGCCGCCCGGGCGGGGCCGCCCTGGCCGCCCGCACCTCCCGGTCCTCCCGGCCCCCACCGCCCGGTTGCGGCCGTCCGGGTGATCGTGGACGCTCCGGAGCACGAGCTCCTCCGTATCGGCACGGTCCGCGGTGGAATATCTGCCTTCCGCGTACTACGTGCCGTAATGCCCGCTTTCTATGACTGGCACCGTTCTTTGCTGCT
This sequence comes from Streptomyces sp. NPDC032472, assembly GCF_040636955.1. Taxonomy (NCBI): domain Bacteria; kingdom Bacillati; phylum Actinomycetota; class Actinomycetes; order Kitasatosporales; family Streptomycetaceae; genus Streptomyces; species Streptomyces sp. NPDC032472. The sequence continues at coordinate 88,574 of NZ_JBEZVK010000031.1, read as the reverse complement.
CCCCAGGAGGTGAGCCAGATGGCCATGCCGCTGCGACAGTCCATCAGGGTCGGGACCTATCTGCTCGAACAAAAGCTCCGGAAGCGGGAGAAGTTCCCGCTGATCGTCGAGCTCGAGCCGCTCTACGCCTGCAACCTGGCCTGCGAGGGCTGCGGGAAGATCCAGCACCCGGCCGGCGTGCTCAAGCAGCGCATGCCGGTGGCCCAGGCCGTCGGGGCCGTCCTGGAGTCCGGCGCGCCCATGGTGTCCATCGCGGGCGGCGAGCCGCTGATGCACCCGCAGATCGACGAGATCGTGCGGCAGTTGGTTGCGCGGCGCAAGTACGTCTTCCTCTGCACCAACGCCCTGCTGCTCCGCAAGAAGATCGAGAAGTTCGCCCCCTCGCCCTATTTCGCCTTCGCCGTGCACATCGACGGACTGCGCGAGCGCCACGACGAGTCGGTCGCCAAGGAAGGCGTCTTCGACGAAGCCGTCGCGGCCATCAAGGAGGCGAAGCGGCGCGGGTTCCGGGTGACCACCAACTCCACCTTCTTCAACACGGACACCCCGCAGACCGTCATCGAGGTGCTCAACTACCTCAATGACGACCTCAAGGTCGACGAAATGATGATCTCGCCCGCCTACGCCTACGAAAAGGCGCCCGACCAGGAGCACTTCCTCGGCGTCGAGCAGACCAGGGAACTCTTCAAGAAGGCCTTCGCGGGCGGGAACCGGCGCCGCTGGCGGCTCAACCACTCGCCGCTCTTCCTTGACTTCCTCGAAGGCAAGGCCGATTTCCCGTGCACCGCCTGGGCCATTCCGAATTACTCGCTCTTCGGCTGGCAGCGCCCCTGCTATCTGATGAGCGACGGGTACGTGCCCACCTACCGCCAACTGATCGAGGAAACCGACTGGAACGCCTACGGCCGCGGAAAGGACCCGCGCTGCGCGAACTGCATGGCGCACTGCGGCTACGAGCCCACCGCCGTCCTCGCCACCATGGGATCGCTCAAGGAGTCCCTGCGCGCGGCCCGGGAGACCCTCGGCGGCAACCGGGGCACCTCGTCATGAGCACCCCCGCCACGCCGGCCACCCCTGCCACCCCTGCCACCCCGCGGCAGGGCCGCACGGGCTTCGACCTGAAGGCCCTGCTGGCCGAGCGCGGCGGGGAGCGCTACGAGCTCCACGCCCGCCACCTCAACCCCCAGCTGCCCCGGATGCTCCACACCATCGGCTTCGACAAGGTCTACGAGCGGGCCGAGGGCGCCCACTTCTGGGACGCCGAGGGCAACGACTACCTGGACATGCTCGCCGGCTTCGGGGTGATGGGCCTGGGCCGCCACCACCCCGTCGTCCGCCGCGCCCTGCACGACGTCCTCGACGCCGGCCTCGCCGACCTGACCCGCTTCGACTGCCCGCCGCTGCCCGGACTGCTGGCCGAGAAGCTGCTCGCGTACAGCCCCCACCTGGAGCGGGTCTTCTTCGGCAACAGCGGCACCGAGGCCGTGGAGACCGCCCTGAAGTTCGCCCGGTACGCCACCGGGCGGCCCAGGATCCTCTACTGCGACCACGCCTTCCACGGGCTGACCACCGGATCCCTCTCGGTCAACGGGGAGAGCGGGTTCCGCGACGGCTTCGCCCCGCTCCTGCCCGACACCCGGATCGCGCTCGGCGACCTGGCCGCGCTGGAGCGGGAGCTGAAGCAGGGGGACGTCGCCGCGTTCGTCGTCGAGCCGATCCAGGGCAAGGGCGTGCACGCGACCCCGCCCGGCTTCCTCGCGGCGGCGCAGGAACTGCTGCGCCGGCACAAGGCGCTGCTGATCGCCGACGAGGTGCAGACCGGCCTCGGCCGAACCGGCGATTTCTACGCGTACCAGCACGAGCCGGGCGTGGAGCCGGACCTGGTGTGTGTGGCCAAGGCGCTGTCGGGGGGCTACGTCCCCGTCGGGGCGACCCTGGGCCGGGAGTGGATCTTCCGGAAGGTCTACTCGTCCATGGACCGGGTGCTGGTGCACTCCGCCAGCTTCGGCTCCAACGCCCAGGCCATGGCGGCCGGGCTGGCGGTCCTCAGCGTCATGGAGGAGGAGGGACTCACCGCCCGTGCCCGAACCATGGGCGACCTGCTGCGCGGGCGCCTCGCGGCCCTGGTGGACGAGTACGAGCTGCTGCACGAGGTGCGCGGGCGGGGCCTGATGATCGGCATCGAGTTCGGCCGGCCCGCCTCCCTGCGGCTGCGCAGCCGGTGGACGATGCTCCAGGCGGCCCGCAAGGGCCTGTTCGCGCAGATGGTCGTGGTGCCGCTGCTCCAGAGGCACCGGATCCTGACCCAGGTCTCGGGGGACCACCTGGAGGTCATCAAGCTGATTCCGCCGCTCGTCGTGGACGAGTCCGACATCGACCGGTTCGTGGTGGCGTTCCGCGCGGTCATGGACGAGGCCCACGGCGGCGGCGGACTCATGTGGGACTTCGGCAGGACCCTGGTCAAGCAGGCCGTCGGCGGAGGCTGACGGCCTGCGGCCGGGCCGGGCGGTCAGGCCGCCTTGGCCCGGCGGATCACGTCCAGGGTGTGGGCGACGGCCTCGGCCATGGTGGCTTCCCGGCGCTCCGCCTCGTCCGGCCCGAACTCCTCGGCGTACTCGCCGCTGAAGGTGAGCAGGAGTCCGCCGCGCTCGTCCTCGTCGATGTCGTTGGTGATGGTCCACACGGCGCGGTCGTCGGAGCGGTGGAACGCCACCCGGCGGCCGGTGTCGAAGACGATGTCCTCGACGAACCGGTCGCCGCCGAGGACGATCTCCCGGACCAGGCCCTGCGGCCCGCTGGAGAGCACGGTGCACTCGGTGATGGCGGGGATGTACGGCAGCGGGTCGGCGGCCTTGGCCACCAGCCCGGCCCAGACGTCCTCGCGGGTGAGGCGGGGCTCGGCCGTGCCGTCGGCTCCGTTGACGGGCAGGGTGAAAGCGGTGCGGGTCACTTCGGCTCCCTCGTCGGATGATCTTGCCGAAAGGGCCAACCGGGTAGGGGCCGGATCCATTCCGCCGCCGGACAGGCCCTAGTGGAGGAACTGCTCGCGCAGCCGGGCGAGGGTCTCCGGAGCGAGGCGCAGACCCTCGGCGAGGTAGTGCTCGACGCCGCCCCAGCGCTCTTCGATGGCTGCGAAGGCCGCGTCCAGGTAGGCGGCGCGGGCGTCGAAGAGCGGGGCGAGCAGCTCCATCACCTCGGGGGAGCGGGCCTCGGGCACATCGCTGCCGCGGCGCACGCGGTAGCGGCGGTGCGGGGCGTTCGACTCCAGGTAGTCCGCACTGATGGCCTCGCGCTCCACCCCGAGGGCGAGCAGGGTGACGGCGATCGACAGGCCGGCCCGGTCCTTCCCGGCCGCGCAGTGCATGAGCGCCGGGACGCTGTCCTCGGCGAGGGCGTGCAGGACCCGGCTGTGCTCGGCGGTGCGCTCCAGGACGATCGCGCGGTACGAGTTCGTCATCCGGGCGGCGGCCTTCCCGTCGCCGAGGATCCCGCGGAGCTGCTCGACGTCGCCGTCGCGGACCATCGTCCAGAACTCCTTGCCGTCGGCCGGGTCGGACAGGGGGATGTTCACGTTGCGCACGCCCGGCAGCTCGACGTCGGGGCCCTCCAGGGCCTGGTCGGCGCGGTTGCGGAAGTCGAAGACGGTGTGGAGGCCGAGCGATGCGAGGAATTCTGCATCGGTTTCGGTGGCATGTGCGAGATGTCCGCTTCGGAACAGCCGTCCCGGCCTGACCCTCCGCCCGTCCGTGGTCGGCAGTCCGCCCACGTCGCGGAAGTTGCGCACTCCGGACAGTTCGGGCTCCGGTATCCGGTCCGCCGACGGGGGCGGGGGTATCTGCTGGGTCACGGGAACTCCTCCGGCGTTGTCGTGGTGTATCGGCGTGCGTCTGGTTCTGTCGAGGTCTGTCGCGGTCTGTCGAGGTTTGGCGTGGTGTCCGAATTGCACTGCTTGGGGCCAACTTGCCGTTGTCGGTGGCCAGATCGGGCGCAACCGGCGTGAGCCAGATCATACGGTGACCGTGAGTGCCTGATCGTCAATCCCGAATGGCCCGGCAGGAAAGGCCGTTGGCGGCGCGGAATGGACGGAGGGTGACCGGTAATTGCCTCGAAATCCCGCTTCTGTGAATCCGTCAGGAATTCATGGCTTGTTCCGTGATGCCGTACTCGATTACCTTCGCCATCGATCCGGATGGACCGCCTAATCCTGCCGCCGTCCGGAAAACCGCACCCGACCGAACATGTGCGGCAGGAGCGGGGGAACCAGGTAGGCCGCTGCTCTTTTTGGATCTTTTCCTTGAGGAGCAGCTCGGGGTGAAGCCGTACACGTTCCGCTCGGTGCGTGTTCGGCCGGACATCTCCAGTCCGAACCCGACAGCTCACCTCGCAGGCGACGGAGAGGAATGCGCCATGCCGGCTCAGGGCAAGCACCGCCGTCCCAAGTCCCGCTCGATAGCCCGCGGCTTCGCCTTCGCCGGCACCGGTGGCGCCGCCCTCGCGCTTCCGCTGATCGGCGCCGCCGGCGCCCACGCGGCCGCCCCGGCCGCGGCCCCCGCGGTCGCCCCGCAGGTCCCGGTGTCGCTCCAGGCCCAGCCGACCGCTGCCGTGCAGGCCGCGCCCCAGGCAGCGCCGGCCGTGTACACGGTCGTGCCGGGCGACTGCCTCTCCACCATCGCCGCCGACCGCCACCTGCCGGGCGGCTGGGAGCGGCTGTACGCCGACAACCGCGAGGCCGTCGGCACCGACCCGTCGCTGATCCACCCCGGCCTGAAGCTGACCCTGGGTGCGCAGGGCGACGCCGCTGCGGCCGCGAAGCCCTCCGAGGCCCCGGCCGGGAAGCCCGCTGCCGCGCCGCAGGCCGCGCCGAAGAAGAAGTCCCCGGCGGCCGCCGCCGACCAGGGCGCCCCGGCCGTCGCGGCCGCCCCCGCTCCCGCTCCCGCGGCGAAGGCCCCGGAGGCCGCCCCGGCCGCCGCCTTCGTCGCCCCCGTCGGTGGCGGCATCTCCACCCAGTACAAGACCCCCGGCGCCATGTGGTCCAGCGGTTACCACACCGGTGTCGACTTCATCGCGAGCTCCGGCACCACCGTCAAGGCGGTCGGCGCGGGCACCGTCGTCTCCGCCGGCTGGGGCGGCGCGTACGGCAACCAGGTCGTGATCCGGCACGCGGACGGCAAGTACTCCCAGTACGGCCACCTGTCCCAGCTGTCCGTCTCGGTCGGCCAGACCGTCGCCGCCGGCCAGCAGATCGGCCTCTCCGGCTCCACGGGCAACTCCACCGGCCCGCACCTGCACTTCGAGGTCCGCACGGGCCCCTCGTACGGCTCGGACATCGACCCGCTGGCCTACCTCCGCTCGAAGGGCGTCAGCATCTGACGGCCGCCGTCGCCGCCGCTGCCGTCGCCGCGGAGGCGTGAAGACCCGCGTGAGGCCGGGACCCGAGGGGGGCCCCGGCCTCACGCGCTGTTATTCCGCACCTGCCCGGTGGTAAAGATCACGGTCCGTCAACCCCTTCCTACGGTGGCGTAGGTCACGCGCCGCGGTGAAGGATATGGTCCCGTGGCAGCGACGACGACAGAGACGACGAAGAAGACGAACAGGACCATCGGCTCGTACGCGGCGATCGGGGACAGCTTCACGGAGGGTGTGGGGGACCCGGGACCCGAGGGGAGCTTCGTCGGCTGGGCGGACCGCCTGGCCGTGCTCTTGGCCGACCAGCGCCCGGAGGGCCGGTTCCGGTACGCGAACCTCGCGGTGCGGGGGCGCCTGCTCGACCAGATCGTGGCCGAACAGGTCCCGCGGGCCAAGGAGCTCGCGCCGGACCTCGTGACCTTCTGCGCGGGCGGCAACGACATCATCCGGCCCGGCAGCGACCCGGACGCCGTGGCGGAGCGGTTCGAGGCGGCCGTCGCCGACCTCGCCGGCTCCGTCGGACAGGTCATGATCACCACCGGGTTCGACACCCGTGGCGTGCCCGTCCTCAAGCACCTGCGGGGCAAGGTCGCGACGTACAGCGCGCACGTGCGCGCCATCGCCGACCGGTACGACTGCCCGGTCCTCGACCTCTGGTCGCTGAAGTCCGTACAGGACCGGCGCGCTTGGGACGACGACCGGCTCCACCTGTCGCCCGAGGGCCACACCCGGGTCGCCCTGCGCGCCGCCCAGGTGCTCGGGCTCGGGGTGCCGGCCGACCCCGACCAGCCGTGGCCGCCGCAGCAGCCGCGCGGCTCGGTGGACGTGACCCGCGACAACATCCAGTGGGCCCGCGAGCACCTGGTGCCGTGGATCGGGCGCCGGCTGCGCGGGGAGTCCTCCGGAGACCATGTCGAGGCGAAGCGGCCGGACCTGCTGCCGCTGTAGGCCGCCCGCGGTGGGCCGCGTCCGGACCGGAGCGGGGGGCGGGGGCGCTGCGGAGTCCGTTGCGGAGTCCGTCGCAGAATCCGATGCGGAATCCGATGCGGAATCCTTCGGGGCCGCGACGCGTTGGGATGGTGGCGGGCCGGGGTGTCATCCCGGCCTGCTCCCGTCCGCCCCACCTCCCAGGAGGCGCCTTGACCGGCTCCCTTCCCCTGCGTCCCCGGCTGCGCGCCCTGCGCCCCGAAGCCTTCGGCGCGGATCCGTCCGGCGCACGGCTGGAGCGCATCCGGCGCTCGCCGAACTTCGCCGACGGCGTGTTCCAGAACCCGGTGGGGGCCCGGACCAGGCCTTCCGGCTCCATGCTGGAGTTCGCCAAGATCTACTTCCACAAGGAGCAGCGGATCCGGCGCAGCCCCGTCGCGCCCGTCCCCGTCTACCCGACCACCCTCGCCGAGCTCGCGAAGCCGCCGGCCAGCGGGCTGCGCCTGACCTGGATGGGGCACTCCAGCGTCCTCGCCGAGATCGACGGGCGCCGTGTGCTGTTCGACCCGGTCTGGGGCGAGCGGTGCTCCCCGTTCCCCTTCGCCGGGCCCCGGCGGCTGCACCCCGTACCCGTGCCGCTCGCCTCGCTGGGGCCGGTCGACGCCGTGGTGATCTCGCACGACCACTACGACCACCTCGACCTGCCCACCATCAAGCAGCTGGCCGGCACCGACACCGTCTTCGCCGTCCCGCTCGGCGTGGGCGCGCACCTGGAGCGCTGGGGCGTGTCCGCGGACCGGCTGCGCGAACTCGACTGGAACGAGAACACCGAGATCGCCGGGCTGTCCCTGACGGCGACCCCCGCACGGCACTTCTGCGGCCGCGGGCTGCGCAACCAGCAGCACACCCTGTGGGCCTCGTGGGTCGTCGCCGGAGACGAGCACCGGATCTTCCACAGCGGCGACACCGGCTACTTCCCCGGCTTCGAGGAGATCGGCGCCGCGCACGGCCCCTTCGACGCCACGATGATCCAGATCGGTGCGTACTCGGAGTACTGGCCCGACATCCACATGACCCCGGAGGAGGGCATGCGCGCCCACCTCGACCTCCAGGGCGGGATCCCGCACGGCACGATGCTGCCGATCCACTGGGGCACCTTCAACCTGGCCCCGCACCCGTGGGAGGAGCCCGGCGAGGGCACCGTCGCCGCGGCGCAGGAGCGGGGGGCCGCCGTCGCCCTGCCGATTCCTGGGCAGCCCTTCGAGCCGGGGGCCGCCGACGTACCGGCCGAGCCGTGGTGGCGCCCCTTCGCCGTCATTCCGGTGCGGCCCGCGGCGCCCGCAGCCGCCCTCTCGGCAGCCGCCGAACCGCAGCCGCCGGTCGCCCGCGAGGAACCGGAGGCCGTGGGCTCGTAGTCGCGGGGCGCGCCCCGGGCCGGCCGGCCTACGACCCGCCGGGCCGACCGATGCCGCGCCCACCCGCACCGCCGTCCGCCGGGCTCCGCCCGACCCCGCGCCTCAAACGCCGGCGGGGCTGGATTTGCCCGCCCCTGGCTTCGACGGCGGCCGTCGACCTGTCCTGGGCCGCTTTCGAAGCGGGTGTGGGCTACTTCAGCCTCGCCGGCGTTGGAGGCGCGGGCTTTGGGGCGGCGCCTCAGGAAACCCGGCTCCGCCGGGCACCGGGCTCTGCCAGGACTGCCGCCTCGGCCGCCGGCGGGGCTGGTTTTGTCTCGCCCCTGGCTTCGACGGCGGCCGTCGACCTGTCCTGGGCCGTTTTCGAAGCGGGTGTGGGCTACTTCAGCCTCGCCGGCGTTGGAGGCGAGGGGTCTGGGGCGGAGCCCCGGAACGCCCGGCCCCGCCGACCTTCGAAGCCCGGGGCTGGTTTTGCCCCGATCCTGGCTTCGAGGGCGGTCGGGCTGTACTGGACGACTTTCGGAGCGGGGGTTGGCATCCCAGCCTCGCCGGCGTTCGAGGCGCGGGGTTTGGGGCGGCGCCCCAGGACACCCGGCTCCGCCGGGCACCCGGCTCTGCCCGGACCCTCCCCCAGACTTCGTCCGGGGGACCCCCACTCAAACGCCGGCGAGGCGGGAAATGCCGGGCTCTCGTCGTAGGCGTCGGCAGAGCGCCCTGAAGTGCCGGGTCTGCCGGGTGCCGCCGGTGGGGGGGCATGGGATGCCGGCTCGCCGGGTGTCGCGGTGGGGGCGTGGGATGCCGGTCCTGCCGGTGTCGCGGTGGGGGCGTGGGATGCCGGTCCTGCCGACGGCGGGGCGTGTGGGATGCGGGGCCTGGCGGCGGTGAGGTGCCGGCTCTGGCGGGCTTCGGGACCTGGTCAGCCCGCCGGGGTGGACGGTGCGCTCTGCGTCGGACCGGGCGCCGGCGGGCCGAACCAGGTGGTGAGGGCCGTGTGGAGGGCTGACGTGTCCGGTATGGCGTCGGCCGCCCAGGCCACGTGGCCGTCGGGGCGGATCAGGAGTGCGGCGGGGGCCGGTATCGGCTCGGCGCCCGGGACGGCCCAGGGGCCGTCGTCGCACCGGGCCTCGACCAGGTCGACGCGGTCGGACCAGCCCCCGGCAGCCGCCGCCACGGCCGTGCTGCCGCGCAGGTCGAGGAGGACCGGGCGGGCGCCGCGCAGCAGCTCGACGACGCGGGTTTCGCCGTCGGCGGTCTTCAGGTCGGCGTCGGGGACCCGCCGGCCCGCCAGCGGGTGCTTGCAGCCGACGGCATAGCGGACGTCCAGCGCGCTGATCATGCCGCCCAGGTACGCGTTGACGTCCTCGAACCCGATGAGCCGGGCGAACACGTCGCGCAGCGCATCGGCCTGCGGGCCGGGCCGGGACAGTGCCGTCTGCGCACGCGTGTTGTGCAGCACCCGCTCCGCGACCGGATACCGCTCGGCGTGGTAGCTGTCGAGCAGCGTCTGCGGCGCCCGGCCGCGCACCACCGAGGCAAGCTTCCAGCCGAGGTTGACGGCGTCCTGCATTCCGGTGTTCATGCCCTGGCCCCCGGCGGGGTAGTGGACGTGCGCCGCGTCGCCCGCCAGGAGCACCCTGCCCTCGCGGTACCGCTCGGCCTGCCGGGCGGCATCGCCGAACCGGGAGACCCAACGCGGGCTGTGCATGCCGAAGTCGGTGCCCGCGGTCCGGAGCAGCGACTCCCGCAGCTGCTCGTACGTCGCCGGCTCGCCGCGGCCCGCGACGCGGTCGTACTGCACGGTGATCACCCGGTACCAGTCCGGCCCGAAGGGGATCACCGAGAAGTCGCCCTGCGCACTGCGCTGCATGAACACCGGCTCCGCGGGCGGTTCCTGGAGTTCGACGTCGCCGAGCAGCGCGGTCAGCGTCGCAGGCGTGCCGGGGAAGCCGATGCCGGCGAGCCTGCGCACCGCGCTGCGCCCGCCGTCGCAGCCCACGAGGTACCGGGCCCGCAGCGTGCGCCGGGGCGCGCCCGGGGTGTCCAGCGCGGCCTCGACCCCGGCGGCGTCCTGGCGGATCCCCGTCACCTCCGAGGACCAGCGCACCCGTACGCCCAGCTCCAGGGCCCACTGCGCCAGCACCTGCTCGGTGGCGGACTGCAGGATCATCAGCGGCTGCGGGTACCTGGTGGCGAGGTGGTCGAAGTCCAGCCACAGCCCCGAGAAGTGCCCGATCCGGCGCGGTACCCCCGCCGCCAGGAAGCGGTCGAGGACCCCGCGCTGGTCCAGCACCTCCATCGTCCGGGCGTGCATCCCGCCGGCCCGTGACTCGCCGCTCCGCTCCGCGAGCCGGTCGACGACCGCCACGTCGACGCCGGCCAGCCGCAGTTCGCAGGCGAGCATGAGGCCGGTCGGGCCGGCGCCCGCGATCAGTACGTCCGTGACCCTGCTGCCGTCGGTCATCGGTTCCCCCTTGGTACGGTCCGGTTGATGTTCTCTAACACCATTAGAGGTTCTCTCTAATGGTGTTAGAGTGTCAAGTGGCGGATGCGCAGGGGGAATAAGGGAGAGCGGGCCGGTCGGATGAAGATCAACCCTGAGCTGATCGCGCAGACGGCACTGCGCCTGCTCGACGAGGTGGGCCTCGACGGGCTCAGCATGCGCGCGGTCGCCGACGAGCTCGGCGTACGGGCGCCGACGCTCTACTGGCACATCAAGGACAAGCAGCAGCTGCTCGACGCCATGGCCACCCTCGTCTACGTCGAAGCGGCCGAGCAGCTCCGGCCGCCCCGCGAGGGCGCCTCCTGGGACGACTGGCTCGGCGACTGGGCCCGGCACCTGCGCCGGGCGATGCTCGGGCACCGCGACGGCGCGCGCGTCCTGGCCGGCACCTACGTGAGCCACCCGTCCGTGCAGCGGGCCGTGGAACTCGCCCTGCGCACCCTCCAGGACGCGGGGTTCGGCCCCAGCGAGGCCGCGCGGGGCCTCCCGACCCTCCTGCACTTCACCATCGGCCAGACCATCGAGGAGCAGGCCCACAGCGGCGCGGCGTACGGCGAGGACAACCCGTACGCGCCCGAGCGCATGGCCGCCGGCATCGACGCCGAGCGCTTCCCGCTGACCGCCGGCGCCATGGCCGAGCTGCTCGGCGCGGACGGCGACCAGGCCTTCGAGCACGGGCTGCGGATCATCCTCCTCGGCATGCAGGCGGCCAGGACGCCCCCGCGCGGGGAATGACCGCGCGCGGGAGGCGCGCACCGGGCGACGCGCCGGACCGCCGGACTGCCTTACGACCCGGCAGCGCACCCCGTACGGCCGCAGCGCAGCACCGCACCGAACACGCGCTCCCGGCGGATTCGGGCGGCCGTACGAGCGCTCCCGCGGGAGCGGGAAGCACCCCGGTGAAGTTCCCCAACTGGCTGTCAGCAGCAGGATCCTGCGGTCTAGCGTGGGTATCCGGTGATCAACACCGGGCCCCGGAACCCCTGGTGGCCCGGGCCCCACGTAGAGGACGCCGATGTCCGGACTCCGCGCTGCCCGCCACGCCCCGTCGAGACACGCCGCCACCGGTCCCGGGCGGCAGATACGGCCCCAGCTGGTGCGCGCCGCCGTGCTGCCCACCCTCGCCGCCGGTCTCAGCGGAACCGCCGCGGTGATCTTCACCCTCCAGCTCGGCGGCGGCGCGGGCCACCGCGACGCCCGCCTGTGGCCGGTCCTCTTCGGCTGCGCCCTGCTCGTCGTCGGCGCCCTGACCGCCGCCCTGCTCGGAGCCCAGCGCTCCGCCAAGGCCGTACGGGACCGGTGCGAGGCCCTGCGCCGCTCCAGCGTGCGCGGCCGCCAGGAGCTGCGCGCCGCCGCCGACCGGCTGGAGCGCGGCGAGCCCCCCGCCCGGCCCGTGCGCGGCGGACCCACCGCGCCGCCGCCCGGCACCGACCCCGAGCGGGTCGACGAGTTCTGGCTGCTCTCCCAGGAGTTGCGCGGCGCCCGCGAACTGGCGCACACCACCCTCGTCCGGCTGGCAGGACCCGCGGCCCCCTCCGACAGCGACCGCAAGGTCGAGGTCTTCGTGAACCTCGCCCGGCGCCTGCAGTCCCTCGTGCACCGGGAGATCTCGCTGCTCGACGAGCTGGAGGACACCGTCGAGGACCCCGACCTCCTCAAGGAGCTCTTCCACGTCGACCACCTGGCCACCCGGATCCGCCGCCACGCCGAGAACCTGGCTGTCCTCGGCGGCGCCGCCTCGCGCCGCCAGTGGACCCGGCCCATCGACCTGAGCGAGGTGCTGCGTTCGGCCGTCGCGGAGGTCGAGCAGTACACCCGGGTCAAGGTCGTGCCGCCCGCCGGGGGCACCGTACGCGGCCACGCCGTCGCCGACGTCGTGCACCTGCTGGCCGAACTCATCGAGAACGCCACGGTGTTCTCCGCCCCCGACACCGACGTGGTGGTGCGGGCCGAGCGGGTCACCGCGGGCATCGCGGTCGAGGTGGAGGACCGCGGCCTCGGCATGCCGGCGGCCGAGCAGCACCGGATGAACTCCCTGCTCGTCGACCCCGACCAGGTCAGCGTCCGGCACCTGCTGGCGGACGGGCGGATCGGGCTGTTCGTGGTCTCCGCCCTGGCCCGGCGGCACGGGATCGCCGTCGAGCTCAAGTCCAACATCTACGGCGGCGTGCTCGCGGTGCTCGTCCTGCCGCAGGACCTGCTCGGTGCGCAGGCGCCCGGCGGCGCCGACGCGCTGAACGGCTCGCGCGCCACCTCGTGGGGGACCGGCCAGGGCTCGGGCACACCACCGCTGGAACCGGTCCGGGTGAACGTGCCGCGGCCGATTCCGTCGACCCCGCCGACGCCACGGCCTACGTCGATCCCCGCGGCGCCGCAGGCCCGCCCGGCCTCGCCGGCGGAGGGGTCCCGCGAGGCAGCTGCTGGGCGGCACGCCGGTCCGGCGCCGGTCCGGGACGCGGGGCGTACGGCGGTTCCTGATCCCGCCGAGGCGCCCGCGGCGCCGCAGGCCCGTTCGGTTTCGTCGGCAGAGGGGTTCCGCGAGGGCGCCCCGGGTCGGCACGCCGGTCCGGTGTCGGTCCGGCACGCGGGGCGTGCGGCCGTGTCCGGTCCCGTCGAGGCGCCCGAGGACCGCTCGGCTTCGTCGGTGGACGGGTTCCGCGAGGGCTCCGCCGGGCGGCACGCCGGTCCGGCGTCCGTTCGGGACGCGGGGCGTGCGGCCGTGTCCGGTCCTGCCGAGGCGCCCGTCCGGCATACCGGGCCGGGCAGCAGCGGGGCGATGGCATCCGGCTCCGGGGTCCGGGGCGGAGCCCCGGTTTCGGGAAGGGGCGGGGTGGGGAATCCGCCGGAGGCCGAAGCGCCCCCGGCCGGGTCTGCCGGCGCCCCGCGTGACGGGGGAGCCGCCCGGGACAGGGCGGCCGACGCCTGGTCGCTGTACTTCCGGGGTACGGGGGCCGCCCCGGCCGCCGCCCCGGGCCCGGTGGAGGCGTCCGGCCCCGCGGGGGACGCGGACCCCGCTTCCGTACGGAGCCCGGGGCGGGCCTCGGCGGCGGATCCCGGCCGGGACGCCGCGCCGGTCTCCGGCTGGGACGGGGGGTCCCGGCCCGGCGGCGCCGGTGCCCTGGGGGCAGCCGGGGACCCGGTCCCGGGGGCCGCCCTGGACCTCGGGGCCGGGCTGGACCTCGGCCGGGATCCGGGACCGGGACCGCGGTCGGCCCCCGCCCCCCGCGGGGCAGCCCACCCGGGGCCCACCCCCGACCGGCTGCCCGTGACCGTACCGGCGGCGCGGACGGACCCCGACCGGCCGCCCCTGCCCCGCCGGCGGGCCCAGTCCCACCTCGCGCCCGAACTGCGCGACGCCCCCGCCCCGCGGCGGGCCGGCACGCCCGACCAACCCGTCCACGACCCCGGCCTGATGGCCGCCTTCCGGCGCGGCTTCGGCCTCGCGCACGCGGAGGACGAGGCATGACCCCGACCACCCCGACCACCCCGACCCCTCCGACCCCCCACCCCAGCAAGGAGCGCACCACCATGGGCGGCGAAACGGCAACGCGGACCAGCCGGCTCTCGGACCTCGACTGGCTGCTCAGCGGCCTGGTCCAGCGGGTCCCGTACACCCGCAGCGCGGTGCTCCTCACCGCCGACGGCCTGGTCACCTGCCGCCACGGCCTCGACGCCGACAGCGCCGACCACCTCGCCGCGCTCGCCTCCGGCCTGTACTCCCTCGGCCGCAGCGCCGGATCCCGCTTCGGCGACGGCGCCGAGGTCCGGCAGGTGGTGGTCGAGCTCGACAGCGCGCTCGTCTTCGTCTCCGCCGCCGGATCCGGCACCTGTCTGGCGGTCCTCGCGGACCGGGAGGCCGATGCGGGCGTGCTCGGCTACGAGATGGCCATGCTGGTCAAGAGCGTCCGCCCCTACCTGGCCGCCCCGCCGCGGCGCCCCGTCGCCGCCGACCGGGACCCCGACCGGGACCTCCACCGGGACCTCGACGGGGAGCCGGCCCGCGACCGGGCTCCGGAGTGATGCGGGCCCGCACCGCACCCGGCCGGGGAGCCCCGCGCGACGCCACGCCCTGGCTCGACGACTCGGCGGGCCGGGTGATGCGCCCGTACACGGCCAGCGGCGGCCGGACCCGCCCCGCCGTCGCCCTGGACCTGCTGTCCCTGGTGACCGCGACGGGGGTCCGGCCGCGCGCCGCCCTCGGCACCGAGCACACCCTCGCCCTGCGGCTGTGCGCGGGCGCCGCGGCCGTCACCGTCGCCGAGGTGGCCGGGCAACTGCGGCTCCCGGCCGTGGTGGTGAAGGTGCTGCTGTCCGACCTGATGGAATCGGGGGCCGTCACGGCGCAGGCGCCGCGGTTCCCCGGCGGCTCCTTGGCCGCAGACGACCTCTCCCTGCTCCGGGCGGTGCTCGATGGCCTACGCCGACGACTGTGACACCCGCACCGCCACCCTGCCCGCGACGCTCAAGATCCTGGTTGCGGGCGGGTTCGGGGCGGGCAAGACGACCTTCGTGGGCGCGGTGAGCGAGATCGAGCCCCTGTGCACGGAGGAGCTGCTCAGCGGGTTCGGCGAGGCCGACGACCCGCTGGACGGCGTCGAGCGGAAGACCGCCACGACCGTGGCGCTCGACTTCGGGCGGATCACCCTGGACGAGCGGCACGTCCTCTACCTCTTCGGCACGCCCGGCCAGCAGCGCTTCTGGTTTCTGTGGGAGGAGCTGTGCGTGGGCGCGCTCGGCGCGGTGGTCCTCGCCGACACGCGCCGGCTCGCCGACTGCTTCCCGGCCGTCGACTTCTTCGAGCGGCGCGGGATCGGATTCATCGTCGCCGTCAACGAGTTCGACGACGGCCACCGCTACAGCGCCGAGGAGGTCCGCGACGCGGTGGGGCTCGGGCCCGAGGTGCCGGTCGTACGGTGCGACGCGCGGCTGGCGAGCTCGGGCAACGGGGCCCTGGCGGCCCTCGTCAACCACCTGCTGTTCACGGCGGCGTCGGCCACGCCGGCCTCGGCGGCAGACAACTCAGCGAAGTCCTCGGATTGGGGGGAACGGCCATGACGTACTACGAGTCGACCGGACACCTGTTGCTCACGCCGGTGGACCGGGAGGCGCCCGCGCGCGCCGTCCGGCTGCGCGAACTGGGCCTGGGGGAGCGGGCGGACCCGGAGCTCGACGCCTTCGCCCGGCGGGTCGCGGGCGCGCTGGACGCGCCGTACGCGGGGGTCAACTTCGTCGGCGAGGAACGGCAGTTCTTCGCCGGGCTGCACCACACCCCGGACGCCCCCGCGAGCGGCTACCCGGCGCGGGTGCTGCCCCGCGACCACGGCTACTGCCCGCACGTGGTGGTGCGCAGGAGGGCGCTGGTCCTGGAGGACGTCCGGGACTTCGCCCGGTTCGCCGGCAACGCCGTCGTCGACGAGTGCGGGGTCCGCTCGTACGCGGGGGCGCCGCTGACCGACGCGCGGGGGATGGTGCTGGGCACGGTGTGCGTGGTCGACCTCGAACCGCGCCGGTGGGGCCTGCAGGGACTGGCCGCGGTGAAGTCCCTCGCGGCGGAGCTCGTGGAGCTCATTCAGGCGCGCGAGGAGACCCTGCGGGCCGGCTGAGCGCCGCTGCCGCGGGCCGCCCGGCGGCCCGCGGCCCGGGAGGGGCGGTACGCGTCCTCCCGGGGCGGGGTCCCTCCCGGGGCGGGGTCACCGCAGGAAGGTGCCGATCCGCTCGCGCAGCGCGCGCGGGTCCAGGCCGTGCGCCGCGGTGTGCTGGTCGATGGTGCCGTAGCGGCGCAGCTCCGCCCGCCCCACGCCGAGCCCGAGCACGCGGTGCGGCACCTCGACCAGGGCATGCGCGGCGGCCTGCGAGGAGGTCCCGGCGAGGTAGGGCTCGACCAGGACCACGTCGGCGGCGCCCCGACCGACGGCCGCGCGCAGCGCCGCGTCGTCGAAGGGCCGCACGGTGCTCGCGTACAGCACCGTCACGTCCAGCTCCTCGGTCGCGGCGAGGACGTTGTCGAGCAGCGGGCCGACGGCGACGACCACGCCCCGGCTCCCCTCCCGTACGGTCCGCATCCGCAGGCCGTCCACGGGCTGCGGCGCGGCGTTCGACTGGAGCGACAGCCGGACGTACACCTTCTCGTCCCCGGCGGCGTACGCGTGGCGCAGCAGCGCCTCGGCCTCGTCCGGGTGCCCCGGCACGTGGACCGTCCAGCCGTCGAGGGTGTCCAGCAGGGCCACGTCGCCCGGCGCCATGTGGGTGAACCCGCCGGCCGGCCAGTCGTAGCTGGCGGCCGCGCTGACCAGGACCCCGCCCGTGCCCTGGTGCCCGAAGTCCAGCTTGACCTGCTCGAACGGCCGCTCCACGAGGAAGCTGGCGAAGGTGTGCAAGACGGGCCGCATCCCGGTGAGGGCGAGGCCGCCGCCGACGCCGAGCAGCAGCTGCTCGCGGATGCCGACGTTGATCACGCGCTCCGGGTGGCGCTGCTGGGCGGGCCGGAACCCGTCCATCGAGATCTCGGCGAGCACCAGCGCCAGCCGGGGATCCCGGTCGAGCTCCCGGGACGTGACCGAGATGAACCGCTCGCGCATGTTGTCCATGACGCTCCCCCTCATGCCTTCTTCTCGACGCGGGCGACCACGGCGTGCGGCCGGCCCGGGTGCGGTGCCGTGTAGGCGGCGTGCAGTGCCGCGTGGTCGCGCCCGTCCACGGTGACCGCGGACCAGCCGGCTGCCTCGAAGCGGGAGG
The DNA here is from genome assembly GCF_040636955.1 of Streptomyces sp. NPDC032472. Classification (NCBI taxonomy): domain Bacteria; kingdom Bacillati; phylum Actinomycetota; class Actinomycetes; order Kitasatosporales; family Streptomycetaceae; genus Streptomyces; species Streptomyces sp. NPDC032472. The sequence continues at coordinate 71,594 of NZ_JBEZVK010000031.1, read as the reverse complement.
CGATCCCGCCCTGCCAGCCGTGGGTCGCCGAGGCGTTGTCGATCACCAGCGTGTGCAGCCGGTCCAGGCCGGCCGAGCCCGCGTACGCGATCGCCTCGTGGTTGCTGCCCTCGTCGAGCTCGGCGTCCCCGATGAGCACCCACACCGCCGGGTCGGTCAGCCCCTGGGCCCGCAGGCCGAGCGCACTGCCGACGGCGAGCGGCAGGCCGTGCCCGAGCGATCCGCTGGCGATCTCCACGCCCGGGATCAGGAGGCGGTCGGGGTGGTGTCCGAGCGGCGAGTGGTACGAGCCGAAGCCGCTGAGCCAGTCGACGGGGAAGAACCCCTTGGCGGCGAGCACGGCGTAGTACGCCATCGGCCCGTGCCCCTTGGAGAGCAGGAACCGGTCCCGCCCGGGGTCCTGGGCTGTCCCCGGCCCGACCCGCAGCACGCGGTCGTAGAGCACCCACAGTGCGTCCAGCGTGGACGTGGCCGCGGGCCCGTGCTTCTCGTCCCCGGTCATGAGCGCCATGAGGCGGTTCAGATCCTCGTAGCGGAACTCGGATTCCGCGGTTGCCTGTGTCATGAAAGGATCATGCAACCTCAAGCGCGATTGAGGTCAACAGCCGCCTGCGCCGACCCTCCGGGGAAACCTGCGCGCGACCACCCGGCGAAGTGCGGTATTGTTCTCGTGCGCGTTCGGCAAGGGGGAAACCCCAGGTCAGCGGGCATCGGGACGTGGCGCAGCTTGGTAGCGCACTTGACTGGGGGTCAAGGGGTCGCAGGTTCAAATCCTGTCGTCCCGACTGTGCGGAAACGCAGGTCGGAGGCCGTTCTCTCATCCATGAGAGGGCGGCCTTTCGTGCGTTCGGGAGCGTGGTGGTCGCAGTGTGGTCGCACGCCCGGGCTGGGATTGATTGGCTGCAGCGCTGGAGGCGGGCGGTGTGGGGGAGCGGAGCCGGCCGACGACCTCGCGGAGGCGGTGGAGGTGGTCGCGCGGTGGTCGCAGCCACGCGGGCCGGTCCGTACGGTCGGCCTTCTGCTGGGCGCCGCTGAGGACGTGGTCGATGGTGTCGACGGCCTGGTGCGCGGCCTGTTGGGTCAGGTGGCTGTACAGGTTCGCGGTCGTCGACAGGGTGGAGTGCCGCAGCGTCTTGGAGACCACGGTGAGGGGGACGCCGGCGGTGATGGTGATGGTGGCGGCGAGGTGTCGCAGGTCGTGGACGGTGACTCGGGGGACGCCGGCTTCCTCGGACAGCTGGTGGAGCCGGTCGAGCACGAGGTGCGGTCCGAGCGGGCGGCCTTCGGGTCGGCAGAAGACCAGACCCGCGAACGGATCACTGGGGTCGCCGCAGGTCCGGGCTGCCGAGCGTGCCCGGCGGCGGAGGGCTGCGGCGACGCGGGGCGAGATGGCGACCCAGCCTCTGCTCGAAGGCTATCACCACGCTGTCCTGCGGTGACCAGCAGGGACAGCGGCCGCTGGCCTTGCTCGCAGGCCAGGTGGATCTTCGTGGTGAAGCCGCCGCGGGACCGGCCCAGGCCGTGGTCGTCGGGCTCGACATGGATGCCGCCCGGCGGCTCGTTCTGAGCGTGTCCGTCGCGGCGGGCACCTGCGGCATGTTGGTGGGCCCGGCAGATCGTGGAGTCCACGTTGACCTCCCACGTGATCAGCCCGGCCGCGTCCGCCCGGGCCTGCAGCCCGGTCAGCAGCGCAGGCCACGTGCCGTCGCGCTGCCAGCGGCGGAAGAGTTCATAGACGGTCTGCCACGGCCCGTACTCCGACGGCAGATCCCTCCACGGAGCACCGGTCCGCACCCGCCACCGGATCCCGTTGATCAGCCTCCTCCGGCCAACCGACGGTCTGCCCAGCACCGCAACCGGCAACAACGGCTCCAGCACCGACCATTGCTCGTCTGGTTGCGTCCGGGCAGGTCGGGTCTGGTTTCGGTGCCGGTCTGGTCATGCGGCGAGGGCGAGGTTGTGCATATGGGCGACGGCCTGGACCGCGTGGTGGAGGCCGTTGCCGCGCTGTCGGCAGTCGCGGAGGATCTTGTAGTGCTTCATGCGGGCGAAGGCGTGCTCGACACGGGCCCGCACCCGCCGGTGCTCGGCGTTGTCCTCCTCCTCGCCCGGCAGCAGGGCCCGGCCGGGGCGTTTGCGGTGCGGGACGACCAGGCCGGTGTTGATGTAGGCGCCGTCGGCCAGCACGGTCACACCCTCGCACGCGGTGGCCAGGCCGGAGTCCCGCCAGGCCTTCGCGTCCGCGGTGGTGCCCGGCACCGGCCGGGCCGCAGCGACCACGAGTTTCGTGTCCGCGTCGATGATGACCTGCACGTTCGCCGAGAACCGGTAGTTGCGTGAGGACGCCCCGGTCTTTCGGTCGCGGACCGGGATGAGGGTGCCGTCCACGATCCACAACCGCTCGAGGGCGTCGGCCGGACGGGAAACGGGTTCGATCGCGAGCAGCGGCCGCAGCCGCTTGATCACCCGGCACACCGTCGCCGGTGAGACCCCGAAGAGCGGGGCGAGCTGCCGCATGGTGAGGTTCGTGCGGTAGTAGACGGCGACGAGCAGCACCCGGTCCGCCAGCGGCAGGCACCACGGCCGGCCACCACCAGGCCCGTTCCCACCCCGTTCACGCACGACCTTCACCAGCCGTTCGAACTGCCGCATCCGCAGGCCGGTGAACGTCTCAACCCACAACGGCTCAGCCCTCAACACCCCACGCATACAAGGGAAATGCCCGCTCCGCCGCCTTCTGCAACACGCTTTAGGCGGCGTCCCCGGGGGCGTGTCCGGAAAGTCTGGCCCGGCTCTGCGGGCGGACGCCAGTTCACTCCCGCGACCCGGCCTTGGTCGGCCCGGTCGCGGCGGAGCCGGAAGGGCACGCTGCTGCGGCTGGTCCGCAGCGGCCTCCCGTCGCCCGAGGCCCGTGGCCGAGGGCCGGGACCCCGGTCAGGACGTCTGGATGGAGCCCGTCGCGCCGTGACCGCCGCCGCCCATGCCGCCGGGACAGCCCTCGGTCGGCGGTAGCTCGGTGAGGAAGGTGCGGATCTCCTCGGCCTCGGGGACGGCGAGGGCGGTGTACAGGTCGAGGGCGTGTCGGGCGTGGTCGTGGGCGAGGGCGATGTGCCCCAGGTCGCGGTGGATGTGCGCCAGGCCGTCGTGGGCTCGGGCCTGCTCGGGCCGGTAGCCGGACTCGCGGGCGAGGGCCAGCGCGGTGTCGTGTTCGACCGCGGCCTGGGCCAGGTTGCCCAGGGAGCGGGCGGCCTCCGCGAGGGCGTTGAGCGACTCGGCCTCGTCTCCGGGGAAGTCGAACCTGCGGCTCAGCTCCAGGGCATCGCTGTGATGGCGCCGGGCCTCCTCGTAGCGGCCCTGCTGTTGGCACAGGAGCCCGAGGTTGTTCAGGACGATGGTCTCGCCGATGCGGGAACCCGCATCGCGGTAGGCATGCAGCGCTTGCCGATGGTGCTCGTGGGCGTCCTCGTACTGTCCTCGGCGTTCGTGGAGGAGGCCGAGGTCGGTCAGGCACCTGGCCTCGCCGGCGCGGTCGCCGAGCTCGCGGAAGAGCACGAGGGACTGCGTGCAGTGGTCGTGAGCCTCGTCGTACGCGCGCCGCCGCCGGGCGACGGTGCTGAGGCCCTGCAGGGCCCGGGCCGCGGCGCCCTGGTCGCCGGTCTCGTGCGCGAGGTCCAGGGCCTGGCGGTAGTGCTCGGCCGCCTGCTCGTGGTCGCCGTGCCACCAGTAGTGCACCTCGCCGAGATCGATGAGGGTGCGCGCTTCGGCAGCCGTGTCGCCGCTGCGGCGGCCGGCCTGGAGGGCCAAGCCGTGGAGGGCCAACGCCTCGGCCTGGTGGGCGTGGCCCAGCAGGTAGCGGTGCAAGGTGGCGGCCAGTTGGCTGGTGTGCAGGGGCCAGTCGTGTTCGGCCGCGTACGGGGCGGTTGCCATGAGGTTCGCGCGTTCGCTGTCCAGCCAGGTGATCGCCTCGGCCTCGTCCTGCGGGGGACTGGCGACCGGGCTGTCCGGCGCGGGGATGCGGGGCCTGCGGTTCCTGCCCTCGGGGTAGAGGTGGTCGATGGCCGTGCTCGCGGTGTGGAGATAGTGGTGGAACACCCGGCCGAGGGCCTCGCGCCGGGTGTCGGGGGATTCCTGTTCGGCCGCGGTGGCGAGGGCGTGCTCGCGCAGAAGGTCGTGGAAGGTGTAGCGGCCGAGCTGGTGCTGGGCCAGGACATGGGCGTCCAGGAGGTCTTCCAGGAGTATCTCGGCCTCATCGAGGGAGACGTCGGCCAGCGCGGCGGCCGCCTCAGGGACGATGTCACGGCCCGGCTGGAGCCCCAGGAGCCGGAACATGCGCTGCTGATCCGCGCTCAGCTGCTGGTAGGACAGCGTGAACGCCGCCGCCACTCCGCGCTCCGAGGTGGCCAGCTCCGCGAGTCTGCGGCGCTGGTCGCGGAGCCGCCCGGCCAGGTAGGCGACGGTCCAGCGGGGGCGATGGTGCAGGCGGGCGGCGGCGATGCGGACGGCCAGCGGCAGGAACCCGCACAACTGCAGGACATCGAGGACGGCCAGCGGTTCGGCGGCCGCTCGCTCGCCGACGATCGACGCAAACAACTCCATGGCGTCCGCGGCAGGCAGCACGTCCAAGGACAGGGCGTGCGCCCCGTCCAGGTCGGTCAGCCGTCGGCGGCTGGTGATCAGGACGAGCGCGCGGGAGGCCCCGGGCAGCAACGGGCGTACCTGCTCCGCGCCGAGGGCGTTGTCGAGGACCGCCAGCACGCGCCGGCCGGAGAGCTCGGCCCGCCACAGCGCGGCGCGATCGGCGACCGACGCGGGTATGTGGGCTGCGGGCACGCCGAGTTGACCGAGGAGGACTTCGAGCGCGGCACCGGCGTCGAGCGGCGCCTGGCCGGCGGTGTGCGCCTGCAGGTCGACGAAGAGCTGCCCGTCCGGGAAGCGGTCCGCCAGGCGGTGCCCCGCGTGGACCGCGAGGGTCGTCTTGCCGACACCAGCCATCCCGTCGATCGCCGAAATCGTCACGACAGCGCCGTTGTCGCCTGACCACAGGCGGATCAGCCCGTCCAGCTCGCCCTCCCGACCGGTGAAGTCCGGGACGTCGTACGGAAGGAAGTTGACCCCCTGTGGCCTCGCCGGGGGCGCGGCGACCGGCGGCCGTAGATCGGGAGCGTCCCGCAGGATGTCCTGTTCGAGCTTGCCGAACGCGTGGCCGGGGTCCAGTCCCTGCTGCTCGGCCAGGGTCGCTCGGAAGGTACGTGCCACCTCCAACGCGTCGGTCTGGCGCCCGGCGCGGTGCAGCGCGAGCATCAGCTGACAGCACAGCCGCTCCCGCAGGGGGTGCGCCGCCGCGTGGACGGAGAGCTCGTCGATGAGGGCCTCGTGCCGGCCCCGGGCCAGCTCCAGCTCGGCCAGGCGCTCGACGGCGGTGAGCAGTTGTCCGTTGAGACGCGCTCGGGCGCCCTGGACGTAGTCGGCGGTGATGTCGGCCAGCGGCTCTCCCCGCCACAGCGCCAGCCCGGAACGTATCCGGTCCGCGGCGTCTCCCGGGTCGTCGGAGGCGGCCGGTGCCGTGCCGATCAGGCTGGTGAACTCGTCCAGGTCGAGCTGTCCCGGCTCGGGGGTGATCACGTATCCGCCAGGCCGGGTGGCCAGCATCCCGTCGGCTCCCGAAGCACGCAGCATCCGCCGGATCGCGGCGATCGTGGTCTGGATCTGCGCGCGGGCGGAATCCGGCGGCAGCGGCCCCCACATCGCGTCGACCAGACGATCCGTACTGATCGCCACTCCCGCATGCAGCAGCAGATAGGCCAGCACCGCGCGATGACGGGGCGCCAAGGCGGGCGCATCGGATCCGGGAGCCACGGCCTCCACCGGTCCGAGGATCGAGAACCGCATGCCGTTACTCCCGGGGTCACCAGCGCGTGCATAGAAGAAGCATCGGGAATGTATCAAGATCAACCGGCAGGGTTATCCGCATGACAGCACTCCACACCGTCGAACCGGAGACCGCGACCGGCGAGGCCGCGGCCCTGTTCACGGCCACGCACCAGGCTCTCGGGGTCATCCCCAACCTGGCCAGGGTGATGGCCAACAGCCCCGCCGTGCTGAAGGGGTACGTGGGCGCCCTCACCGCCCTGAGTACGGCGGGCGCCCTGCCGGCCTCCCTGCGCGAACGCATCGCGCTGCTGGTGGCGCAGGAGAACCGGTCCGACTACTGCCTGTCCGTGCACGCGTTCCGCGGGACCAGGACGGCCGGGCTGAGTGCGGCCGAGACCACCCGCGCCCGCCGCGGCGCGTCCGACGACCCCTGGGCCGCCGCCGTCCTGGGTCTGGCCGCGACGATGGTCCGCGACCGCGGCGCCGTCCCGAACGAGCAGCTGGCCGCAGCCCGGCGCGCCGGCCTGTCCGACGGGCAGATCGTCGAGGTCGTCGCCCATGTCGCCCTCAACGTCTTCACCAACTACCTCGCCACGACGGCCCGTATCGACATCGACTGGCCGCTCGTGCGCCACACCGAGGATCCCCACATGATCAGCATCGCCCCGCTCACCCACGTCTCTCCTGAAGCAGCCGCCGCCTGGCACACAGTCGTGTCGGCTTCGCTGGCCCACGATCTTCCGGAAGAACCCCGCCCCACGCTCGACCAGATCCACGCCCAGCTCACCGTCCCCGGGCGGGACAACCGCCGACTGCTCTGGCAGGCCACCGCGAGCGACGGTGCGGTGGTCGGCGTGGCCGCGCTGCGCTTGTTCACCTCGCCCGGTCAAAGCCACCTGTCCCAGCTGGAGCTGCACGTCGCTCCCGACCGGCGGCGCTCGGGCGTCGGCTCGCGCCTGCTCGCCACGGCCGTGGCGGCGGCACAGGCCGATCAGCGCCGCAGCCTCATCGCGGCCGTAGGCGGCAACGGGCCAGGTGACGCCTTCTGCGCCGCACGCGGCTTCCGGCGGGTGCTGGCACTGGACCACCTGCTGCTCGACGTCGCGCAGGCGGACGATGCCGCGGCCGACGCCGAGCACCCCGGCTACGAACTGGCGAGCTGGACCGGCACCGTACCCGACGCCCTGGCCGAGGCGTTCGCCGCCGCCAAGAACGCGATGAACGACATGCCCATGGGCGACATGGACTACGGCAGCCAGACCTGGACCGCCGACCGCGTCCGGGCCATGGCCGAAGTGCTCGCCGATCGCGGTGACGTCCTGCTCACGACGGCTGTGCTCGGCAAGGGCGAGATGGCCGGGTACACCGAGATCGTCATCCGGGCCGGGGAGACCCACCGGGCCCTGCAGTACGACACCGTCGTGGTACCCGCGCATCGCGGCCACGGGCTCGGACTGTGGGTCAAGGCGGAGATGCTGCGCAGGCTCCGCGTCGAGCACCCCGGAATCGTGGAGATCGAGACCGACAACGCCCAGGACAACACCCATATGCTCGCCGTCAACCGGCAGTTGGGCTTCCGCTTCCACCGCAGCACCCACGAGTACCAACTCGACCTGCCCACCACCTGAACACCCCACATCTCAGAGAAAAGAGAAATCACGCCCATGCGTGTGCTGTTGATGGCGTACGGATCGCGCGGCGACATCGCGCCGCTCGCGGGACTTGCGGCGCAGCTGCGGAAACGCGGCGCGGAGGTACGCGTCTGCGCCCCGCCGGACGACGAGTTCGCTGAACTGCTTGCGGGAGTCGGCGCGGAACTGGTGCCCTTCGGGCGCGACGTGCGCGAGCTGGTCACGGGGGCGCCGCCCTCGGACGTCTCCGGGTTCGCGGCCGAGCTGGTCGCCGCGCACTTCGAGACGGTCGGCAAGGCGGCCGAGGGCTGCGACGTGCTCGTGGCGAGCGGACTGATGCCGGCCGGCGCCCGTTCGGTGGCCGAGAAGCTGGGCATCCGCTACGTGTACGCAGGGTTCCATCCGTTCGACCTGCCCTCCGCGCACTACCCGCCGCCGCCGCGGCCCGGCCCGCCCGCGCCGGACGACATGACCGACAACCAGGCCCTGTGGGACCTGGACGCCCAGAAGGTCAACGCCCTCTACCGCGAGCCGCTCAACGCCCACCGCGAGGCGATCGGCCTCGCCCCAGTGGACAACGTCCGCGACCACGTCTTCACCGACCGGCCATTGCTGGCGGCGGACCCGGTCCTGGGCCCGTGGGAGCAGCTGACGAACCTCGACCTCGTGCAGACCGGCGCGTGGATCCTGCCCGACGACCGCCCCCTGCCCGCCGATCTGGAGGCGTTCCTGGACGCCGGCACCCCACCGGTGTACGTCGGCTTCGGCAGCATGCCCATGAAGGCCGCCACCGACATCGCCCGGACAGCCGTCGAGGCGGCCCGCGCGCAGGGCCGCCGTGTGCTCGTCTCCCGCGGCTGGGCGGACCTGGACCTCGTGGACGCCTCGGACGACTGCTTCGCCGTGGGCGACGTCAGCCACCAGACCCTATTCCGTCGGGTCGCGGCAGTCGTCCACCACGGCGGGGCGGGCACCACGACCACCGCAGCCCGAGCCGGTGCACCCCAGGTGGTGGTGCCCCAGTTCGTGGACCAGCCGCATTGGGCCGCCCGGGTGGCCGAGCTGGGCATCGGCGCGGCACACGACGGCCCCACCCCGACCTTCGAGACCCTGTCCGCCGCACTCAGGACCGCCCTGACCCCCGAGACGCAAGCACGGGCGAAGGCCGTCGCCGCCACGATCCGCACCGACGGGACGGCGGTCGCCGCGGACCTGCTCCTCGACGGGACAGTGGCGGCCGCGGACCTGCTCCTCGACACGAAGCCGGCGCCTCCACTGAGCCGCGAACAGATCTCCGCGATCGCCCACACCCACCACCCGATCAAGTCTCCGCTCGACGACGACTCGGTCAGCCGACTGCTCGAACACGCCCTCCCGCGAGGCGACGAGCGCGTCCTCGACCTCGGATGCGGCACAGCGGAGTGGTTGCTGCGCGCCCTGGCCACCCGCCCGCAGCTCCATGCCGAGGGCGTCGACGTCTCCGAAGTCGCCTTGACGCAGGCCCGCCGATCAGCAGGCAGGCTCGGGGTGGACGAGCGCCTGGTCCTCCACCGGCAGGAAGCCGCGGACTTCAGCCCCCCCCAGCCGTACGACCTGGTGATCAGCGTCGGCGCCACGCACGCCTTCGGCGGTCTTCTCGCCACCCTCGCGGCGGCCCGCAAGCACCTGGCTCCCGGAGGCCGCGTCCTGATCGGCGAGTCCTTCTGGGAGCGCACCCCGTCGCCGGCGGCCCTCGAGATGTTCGGCGACCTCGCCGATCTGGCCACCACGGTGGACAGCGTCGTCGCCGACGGGTGGACCCCCGTCCACGGTCACGTCAGCACACGCGGGGAGCGGGACGCGTACGAGTGGGCCTGCTGGGGATCGCTCGCCTCATGGGCCCTGGACCACCAGGACGATCCGGCCGGCGCCCAGGCACTGGAGACGGCCACTGCCGCGCGTTCCGACTGGCTGCACGGGTACCGGGACAGCTTCGGCTTCGTCTGCCTGGTCCTGCGCCGGACATCCGATTAAGAAGTCGTCTTTTGGCGGGTCAGTTCGCTGTGCGGGGGATCGTGAGTGTCTGGCCGCGACACCCACGGGACCGTGCTGCCGGAGCTCGACCTCGGCGGCGGTCACGGCATCGCCTACCGGCAAGGTACGCGCCCCGCCTGATCGGGCGTCACTCGCCGGCCGGAGTCGAGTGCGTGACGGAGCCCTGGGGTGAACGGCTGTTCCGTCTCACCGATCCCAACGGTGTCGTGGTTCAGCTCGCCGAATGGGTGCCGCCGGCCGGCGCCTTCGAACGCCGGTAGTCGAAGGGGTCCGCCTCCTTCGACGAGGGCGAGAGTCCCAAGACGATCGCCGCGTGGGGGGCACGGCGGGCGGCCCGCTGCTCGGCGGCCGACTGATCGCCGCGTACTGGGGGCATGCCGATCAACCTTCCGGTCGCGGGGGAAGCCGCTCGTGCGCAGGACCAGTTCGCCACGGTCGCCGGACCCTGACGTGCAGCCGCTTCGCATCCCTGAGCGTTCACCCTCAATTCATTGCAACGAGTAAGCGGCTGTCGTTGCGTTAATTTCGAGAGTCGCTGCAATGATTTCCCCCAACAGACCTGCGCAAACGATGGTTTCTTGCGGTGATCGTGTTGAGGAATGTATGAATGCAACGTAGCTTTTCCCTCATCGGAAACAACGAGCTCAAGGAGAGCGTCATGCAGAAGTTCGCCACCCCCGCCCCGATCGCCGCCGTCCTGGACATCCCCGCGGGAAGCATCCGGTTCATCGCCGCCGACCGGGCCGACACCACGGTCGAGGTCCTGCCCGCGGATGCCTCGAAGGGCCGCGACGTGCAGGCGGCGGAGCAGACCACGGTCGAATACGGCAACGGCGTCCTGCGGATCGCGGTCCCCGCGCCGAAGAGCCAGATCCTCGGCAACTCCGGATTCGTCCAGGTCGTCGTCCAGCTGCCCGCCGACTCCCGCATCGAGGCGAAGACGGCCAGCGGCGAGTTCCAGGGCGTCGGACGGCTCGGCGACGTCGCCTTCGAGGGCGCACAGGGCACGGTCAAGCTCGACGAGACCGCGAGCGCCCGCCTCGCCCTTCTCGACGGCGACGTCTCGGTCGGCCGCCTGGGCGGCCCCGCCCACATCAGCACCCAGAAGGGCGACATCCACATCGCCGAGGCCATGACCGGCACGGTCACCCTGACCACCGAGCACGGCGAGATCTCCGTCGGCGCCGCCCGCGGGGTCAACGCCTCCCTGGCCGCAGGCACCTCCTACGGCCGGATCCACAACTCGCTCAACAACACCGAAGGCGACGCCGCGAGCCTGAAGCTCCACGCGACCACCTCCTACGGCGACATCACCGCCCGCAGCCTCTGACCCACGCAGCCCCGAAGGGGCACCCCGCTGCAGCCGACGGCCCTGCCGTGAAGGCGCCACCGTGGCGCCACCATGCCCGAAACCGACACCGAAGAAGGACCGAAGAAATGAGCACCACTCAGAACTACCAGGCCGCGGAGCAGCTCCTGTGCCGGCCCGCCCGACCCGGTGAGCTCGTCGTCGGCGACAGGATCAGGCCGCAGTGGATCGACGGAGACACCCGCTTCTGGTACGCGGTGAGCAACGGCGTCGGCAAGCGGTTCGTGCTGGTCGACCCGGCGGCCGGCACCCGTGAGCCGGCCTTCGACCACGCCCGGCTCGCCGCCGCGCTGGCCGCAGCCTCCGGGCAGCAGGCCGACCCCGAATTCCTGCCGACCACGGCGATACAACTGGCCTCGAACACTGTTGAGTTCGACGCGTTCGGCGAGTGGTGGCGCTGCGACCTGGACGACTACACCTGCGAGCGGGCCGAGTTCACGCCGCCGGGCAATCCCCTCGAAGTGCCGTCACCCGACGGGAAGACCGCGGTTTCCCGGCGAGGGGAAGACCTCTGGGCGCGCTCGTTGTCCGACGGCCGCGAATGGGCGCTGACCACCGACGGCGTGCCCGGCTACCAGTACGGCACCGGCCCGGACTGCACGGCGAACGGCACCCTGCTGCGCAAGATCGGCCTGCCGTACATGCCGCCCGCGGTGGCCTGGTCGCTTGACTCGACGAAGGTGCTGGCACACCGCACCGACGAGCGCGACGTCCGGCGGACCCACCTGGTGGAGGCCAGGCCTGCCGACGGCGGGGCCCCGGCGCTGCACACCCAGCGGTACGCCTACCCCGGGGACGAGCACGTACCGCTGGCCGAACTGGTCGTACTGGACGTCGCCGCGGGCACGGTGGTCCGCGCGCAGGCCGATCCGCTCCTCATGCCTCAGCTGTCGCCCATCATGACCAAGTGGGCCTGGTGGGCGGAGGACAGCTCGGCGGTGTACTACCTCGGTCGGCCCCGCGACCTGCGCACGCTCACCCTGTACCGCCTGGACGCGGTCACCGGCGAGGTCACCACCGTGCTCAGCGAGACCGGGGACACCCGCGTGGAGCCCAACCAGTTCGGGTACGAGCCCCCGATCGTGCGGGTCCTCGCCGACGCCGCCGAGGTGCTGTGGTACTCCCAGCGGGACGGCTGGGGCCACCTGTACCGATACGACCTGCACACCGGCGCGCTGCTCGGGCAGGTCACCTCCGGGCCGTGGGCGGTACGGCAGATCCTGCGCGTCGACGAGGCCGAGCGGGTCGTGTACTTCACCGCCTCCGGGCAGGTCGACGAGGACCCCTACCGGCGTACGGTCTGCCGCGTCGCCCTGGACGGCTCCGGCTTCGCCCGGCTCACGGACGACGACCGGGACCACACCGTCACCGTCCACCCGCAGTACTTCATCGACTCCGCGTCCACCGTCGACACCCCGCCGGTGACGACGGTCCGCGACTGGACCGGCCGGGTCCTTGTGGAACTGGAGCGCGCAGACATCGGCAAGCTCACCGCCACCGGCTGGACCGCGCCGGAACGGTTCCGCGTCAAGGCGGCCGACGGGGTGACGGACCTCTACGGGGTGCTGTACCGGCCGCGGGCGTTCGACCCCGCCCACCGCTACCCCGTGGTGGACAACGTCTACCCGGGCCCGCAGGTCAACCGGGTCGCCCCCTGCTTCGACCCCGGCGGCATGGGCCTCGACGCCGAACCCCTCGCGGCGCTGGGCTTCGTGGTGGTGGCACTGGACGGACGCGGCACCCCCGGCCGGGACAAGGCCTTCCATGACACCTCCTACGGCCACCTGGCCGACGCGGGCGGGCTGGCCGACCACGTCGCGGCCCTGCGGCAGCTGGCCGAGTCCCGGCCGTGGATGGACCTGGACCGCGTGGGCGTGCTCGGCCACTCCGGAGGCGGCTTCGCCGCGGCCCGCGCGATGCTGGACTTCCCCGAGACGTACAAGGCCGGAGCCGCCCTCTCCGGCTCGCACGAGGCCCGGCACTTCAACGCCGGCTTCGTGGAGACCTACGACGGCACGGACAACTCCGAGGCCTGGGCCCGCACCTCCAACGTGGACCTCGCCGACCGTCTGGCGGGCAAACTGCTCCTGATCCACGGCGAAATGGACGACCAGGTCCACCCGGACCACACACTGCGCCTGGCCGACCGCCTCATCGCCGCGGGCAAGGACTTCGAACTGCTCATCGTGCCCGGGGCCGAGCACACGTTCATCGACCACCTGGCCTACGTCCGCACACGCTGCTGGGACTTCCTGGTGCGCGAGCTGATGGGCACGCAGCCTCCCGCCTACCGCCCCGCCCCCATCGCCATCGGCCCCGAGATGCTGGCCGAGCTGTTCGCCTGAGCCGGACAGGCGGACGAGCAGCCCGCAGGCTCATGTGACCCGGATCGTTCCGGATGGGCCGATGAGTTCGCTCATGCCTCACGGTCATTCAGGCGACGGGATTCCCGTCCTGCGATCCCTGCCCCGGGTGGGGATCGCAGGCGAGGTGGGCGCGCCATGCCCCACACGATCAGCGCCTCCAGCTCCGCCATACCCAGCGCAGCCGCGCGCCCGACCGGCGGGGTCGGCCCGCGGGGCGCGCCGGGGTCCGGCGGAGCCGGTGCGGTAGTGCTCGGGGCTGACCCAGCCGGGGGTGCCGGTCATGACGCCGGTTCGGGTCACGGACGTGCCGTCTGCGGCATGGGCGATGCCGAAGTCGAGGACGCGGGGGCAGGCCGGGGTGAGGATGACGTTCTGCGGTTTGACGTCCCGATGGACGACCCCCGCCGCATGGATGGCCGCGAGGGCCTGGGCGGTGCCAGCGGCGAAGGCGAGCAGAGTGGCGCCGGTGAGGGGGCCGTGCGCTGTGAGGTGTTGGTCGAGGGTGAGACCTGGAGCGTAGGCAGTGGCCAGCCATGGGGTGTCCGCGTCCGGATCGGCCGCGAGGAGGGCTATGAGACACGGTCCCTGGACGCGGGCGGAGAGCTGGACCTCGCGGCGGAAACGGGCGCGGAACTCAGGGTCATCGGTTTGAGCAGGATGGATGACCTTGACCGCGACCCGGAGGCCTGCGGCGTTCAGGCCGGCGTGAACGGTGCCCATGCCGCCCGAGCCGAGGCGCCCGATGATGCGGTACGGGCCGACCCGCTTGGGGTCATCTGGGCGGCTGGGCTGTACCCGCCCGCCGGGGCGAGCATTGCTCACGAGGCATCCGTTTCTCTGCTGCGATGGAGCGCGTGGGACTGAACTCACCAGTCGCAGGCACCATTCAGGCCTGGTCGCAGGATGCTATCCGCAAGCCCCTGAAACGAGTGGAGGGAGCTCGCTCCTTGGCTGCCGTGCAGTCATCGCCGGCCTCCCGATGGCAGGACACCGAGCATCTTGGGGACCATTTGGGGACCACACGGTGTGCGCGGCGGTGCACGATGGGCCATCCCGTGCACAACCTACGCCCAGATTAAGCCCGCTATATCCAGAAAATACCCCTGACCCGCTGGGGGTCAAGGGCTCGCAGGTTCAAATCCTGTCGTCCCGACTCTGCTTTCGCAGGTCGGAGGCCGTTCTCTCATGCTGAGAGGGCGGCCTTTCGTGCATCCCGTAGCCATGGTGGTCCCGTGGTGGTCGCAGGCGCGCCGGGTGTTACGCGGGCCGTGGTGACCGGCGGGGGTCGGGGCGGGCGCAGGACACGCAGGTGGTTGCCGCCGGGCGGATCTCCAGGCGCTCGGGCGGGATCGTCCTGCCGCAGGTTTCGCACTGCCCGTAGGTGCCGTGTTCGACCCTGCCCAGGGCTTGGTCCAGTTCTGCCAAATGCTCGCGTGCCTGTGTCAGCAGGGAGGCCACGTGGGCGCGCTCGAAGGCGGTGGTCCCTCCTTCGGGGTCGTGCTCGTCGTCGACTGCGACCAAGGCGTTCGCTGCGACGATCCCGTCGAAATCCCGGCCCACCGCTGCCATCCGCGCCAGTGTGTCGGCGCGGTCGGCTGCGAGGTGCTCACGGACGGTCGCGGCGTCGGGACGGCCCTGCTCGGCACGGGCATGCAGAGGGGCATCGCTCATGTGTACGACAACATGAGTTCGGGGTCGTGCGATTCCTCGTGGCCCTACCCCAGGGCGGCGTTCTCATTGGCCAGCAGGTCCAGCAGCTGCGCCCGGTGGAGGGCGGCGACCGGCTCGAGCAGGTCGGGATGGCGCAGCAGGGGCGCGGCGTCGTGTTCGCGGTCGCCGGGGCGGGTGAGACGGGTGGCCTCGCCGGCCTGGCCGCGATCGACGAGGTGGTGGGCATCGACGGCGAGGGCGGGCGCCGCGAGGAGGCAGGCGGCCCAGCTGACGACGGTTTCGTCCACCCAGGTCCGCCAGCCGGTCTCGGCGTCGTCGTCACCGTGGTCGGCGCCGGTCAGCCAGTCCAGCCCGGCGCTTCCGCCCGGGCCGAGGAGGTGCAGGAGCTCCGCGTCGAGCGGGGTCGGGTACCGCAGGGCGGCGGCGACGGTGACGGCCTGCCGGGCCTGGGCTTCGGCCAGGGCCTGGCTGAAGGCGCCCGGGGCGGGCGGGAAAGCGGTCAGCAGCCAGCGGGTGCCGGCGGCTATGACGGGTGTGAGATCGGCGGACACAGCGGATTCCTCGGGGGCGTGCTCGCCCTGGCCCGTGCCGGGTCCGCGAGCTGCGGCGCGAAGCTGCGCCGCTCCGCTCGTGGGGCATCCAGCGTAGCCGGAAGCGACAGGCGTGCGGCATGACGCACGTCACCGTCCTTCCGGGGGCGGCGGGCCCGGACGCGTACCTGGGGGCCCGCCGCCCCGGACCGGGGTTCAGGACTTGCCGCGCCCGGTCACGAAGTCGCGTGCCCGGTCCACCAGACCGGCGCCCGGTGCGAGGAGTTTGCTGGCCGTGGGGCTGCTCGGTGCGGCGGGGTGCGGGCGGGTGGGTGCCATGGACTTGGCGCGGCGGATCTTGTCACCGAGATCGTCCAGCTGCTGCGGGGTACAGGCCGTTCTCAGCATCGGGAAGAGGTTGGTCTCCTCGTCCTGGACGTGGGCGGCGACCTCGTCCATGAGCTGCCGCAGGAGCGGGCCCATCTGTGCGTCGTCGGGACTCATCTTCTCCAGCTGCTTGAGCATCTTCTCGACGCGGCCGTGGTCCTCGATCTCCTTGTCCGCCATCGGCCCGCCGCCCTCGACGTGCTCACGCACCGCAGGGTAGAGGTACTGCTCCTCGGCGACCGAGTGCCGCACCAGCTCGATGGTCATCTCGTCGATGAGATCGCGGAGCTCCTGACCGCCGCCGGTCATGCCGTGGATACGGCTGAACATCTCCTCCACCTCGCGGTGGTCGGCCATCAGCTCGTCGATCACATTTCCGCCGTGTCCCATGTCGCCTCCGTGTGTGCTCGGGGTCGGGCCGCTGCGGCCCGATCCGATCGGTTCCCCGCCGGACCCGGAGGCGCCCGGCCGCACGGGGCGTCTCACCCACTTGGCCGAGGACTGACCACGACGTGCCGGAGGCACTCTGCTGGTTTTCGGCCGGGCCATGGGTACCGGCAAGAGCCTGCCGCCGCCGCCCGCGCAGCATTCCCGGCTTCACGGCCACGCTCTTCCACCGCCCCGGGCTGATCAATGCCGCGCTCGCGGACGCCTTCGGCAAGCCCGTTCCACCGCCTCCCACCGCATGAGAACGTCCGGCGAGGAGAACGGTGCAGTGCCGGTGTCCCCGGGGCCTCGGAGTCGTGTGGGGCGCGTCGCGGCCGGGGGGTGCGTCAGGGCTGGGATGCTTGCGGGCATGGCACCCGGAGGCACTTCGCCGCGTCCCACGTCCGCCCGGACCACGCTGCTGGCGCTCGCGTCCGCGCAGTTCCTGATGGCGCTGGACAGCTCGGTCATGAACGTCTCGATCGCGACGGTCGCGGCCGACGTGGACTCGACCGTGTCGGGGATCCAGGGCGCCATCACCGCGTACACCCTCGTCATGGCGATGTTCATGATTCCCGGCGGCAAGGTCGGGGCCATGATCGGCCGCAAGCGGGCGTTCATGATCGGTGGCGTGGTGTACGGCTGCGGGTCGTTCACGACCTCGATCGCCCCGAACCTGCCCGTGCTGCTGCTGGGCTGGTCGTTCCTGGAGGGCATCGGTGCGGCCCTCATCCTGCCCGCCATCGTGGCCTTGGTCGCCGAGAACTTCGCCCGCGAACGACGGCCGGCCGCGTACGGGCTCGTCACCGCGGCCGGCGCCGTCGCGATCGCGGTGGGGCCGCTGATCGGAGGCTTGGCGACGACCTACTTCTCGTGGCGCTGGGTCTTCGCCGGCGAGGTGGTCCTCGTGATCGTCATCCTGCTGCTCGCCCGCCGTGTCGCCGACGCCCCGGCCGAGGCCCGGCCCGGCATCGACTTCGTCGGCGCCCTGCTGTCCATCCTCGGCCTCGGCCTCTTCGTCTTCGGTGTGCTGCGGACCTCGGTCTGGGGTTGGTTCCTGCCGAAATCCGGTGGGCCGGCCTGGCTCGGGCTTTCGCCGGTGGTGTGGCTGATGGGGGCCGGCCTGTTCCTGATGTGGCTCTTCATGACCTGGGAGGCCCGCGTCGCCCGGCAGGGCCGGGAACCCCTCGTGGATCCGCAACTGCTGGCCAACCGGCAGCTGACCGGCGGCCTGACGATGTTCTTCTTCCAGTACCTGGTGCAGATGGGGGTGTTCTTCCTCGTTCCGCTGTACCTGTCGGTCGCCCTCGGCCTGTCGGCCCTGACCACCGGGGTGCACATCCTGCCCCTGTCGGCCACGCTGATGGCCGCGGCGCTCCTGATCCCCCGGCTGCTGCCCAACGTGTCGCCGCGCCGGGTGGTGCGCCTCGGGGTCCTGGCGCTGCTGGCCGGTGCGGTGGTCCTGATGGCCGCGCTCGATGCCGACGCGGGCGCGAGTGTCGTGACGATCCCGCTCCTGCTGATCGGACTGGGCATGGGCGCGCTGGCGTCACAGCTGGGCTCGGTCACCGTGTCCGCCGTACCGGACGAGCGCAGCGCCGAGGTGGGCGGCGTACAGAACTCCGTGACCAACCTCGGTGCGTCGATCGGGACGGCGCTGGCCGGGTCGGTCATGCTCGCGGTGCTGACCTCCTCGTTCATCACCAGCATCGAGCAGAACCCGGCCGTTCCCGAATCGGTCAAGACGCAGGCGTCCGCCGAACTCGACAGCGGGGTGCCGTTCCTCTCCGACGCCGACCTGAAGACGGCCCTGGACAACGCGGGTGCGAGCCCGGAGGTGTCCCAGGCTGCCCTCGAAGCCAATGCCGAGGCCCGGTTGGAGGGACTGCGCGCCGCACTCGGGATCCTCGGCCTCACCGCCCTCATCGCGCTGCTCTTCACCCAGCGGATCCCGACCTCCCAGCCCCGTTCACCGGGCGGAGCAGCAGCCCCGGAGCGGTGATCCTCCGGGCGCGCGAGACGCCGGTACGCGGTGTGCCGCGTACCGGCGCCCCACCCCGTCACTGCATGTCCGCCGGGGAGATGATGCACAGCGCCCAGATGACGAAGCCGCTGATGGCGACGGCGATGAGCGACCAGAACGGGTAGTAGGGCAGGGAGAGGAAGTTCAGCAGGATGACGACGGCCGCGATGGCGACTCCCGCGATGCGCCCCCACAGGGGTGCCTTGAAGAGGGCGGCGCCCACGACCACGGCGATGATGCCGAAGATCAGGTGCAGCCATCCCCACGCGGTCACGTCGAACTGGAAGATGTAGTGCGGCGTCCGGACGAACACTTCGTCGCGGGCGATGCCCATGATGCCGCGGCAGATGCCGAGCACTCCGGCGACGAGCAGCATCACGGCGGCGAATACCACCAGTCCTCCGGCAGCCGCCAGGGTCTTTGCGGAGTGGCCGCGTGACGTGGTCGGTGTGTTTGCCATGGTGATCCTTCTCTTTCCGGCCCCCGCTGTTCGCCTTCAGGATCGGTGCGCGGGCCGGCCGTGCCCTCACCCGTGACGGGTGGTTCGGCGACCCGGTGCCGGCACCGCTACCGAGGTTCCTGTGGTTCCTGTGGTCCCTGCGGTTCCTGTGGTCCCTGCGGGGCCCGGGTGTCGGCGGACCGGCGTCGCACGGCTGCCTCCACCGCACCGAACACGATCCGCGTGGCCACGCCGACGGCCAGGATGTTGCCCACCATCTGCGTCATCGTCACGACCCGCGCGGGCTCGGAGACGGCCACGATGTCCCCGAAGCCGACGGTGCTGAACACCGTGAGCGTGAAGTACAGGGAATCGGTGCGGGTGAGGGGCTCCGAGAAGCTCCCGGGCGCGGACGCCTCGATGAGGTAGTAGGCCGTCGCATAGAGCAGCAGGAACAGCGGGATCGTCGTGGCGAGCGCCTCGACCGCCCGCAGCCGCGGGTGGTCGGAGCGGGCGATCGACCGGATCTGCACGGCGAAGATGACCGCGACTGCGCTCAGGCCGAGGGCGAGGCCGGTGGCGTCGACGTTCTGCCCGCTGAAGGGCAGCTGGTAGTACGCGGCGACGACGAGGGCGACCGTGCTCAGGGACCTGAGGGTCACGGCCAGCGCCGCCCGGCCGGGCCGGCGCCGGCCGTCGGCGGGCGCCGCGGGTCCGCCGGGCGCAGCGCCGCCGTGGGCGGAGTCCGTCGCGTCCATCCTGCCTCCCGCCCGGCCCTCACCCGTCCTGGGTGACAGCATGGACCACGCCACGCCGGATCACGGGCATGCGGTGCCGCGGGGGCCGGGGTGCACACGGATGGGCGCGCCGCGCCGTTCCTCAGTGGGACAGGGCCGATTTGGCAGCCACGATCACCGCGCCGAGCACCAGGTTGACCGCGGCGGACGCGGCGACCAGACGGCGCGGCGCCCCCGCGCGCACGGATCCGGCGACGGCCCAGCCGATCTGGCCGCACAGGGCGACGGCGAACGCCAGCCACAGCGTGCCCTTGAGGTCCAGCCCGAGCAGGGGGCTGATCGCCACGGCGGCGGCCGGGGGCACCGCGGCCTCGGCGACGGACCGCTCGTCCTTGCACACCGCCCGGAACTCGTGCCAGGTCAGGCCCCCCTCGGTCAGCGAGATGCCGAAGAGGTGCGCGTAGACGTGGGCGGCCCAGAACACCAGGCCCGTGCACAGCAGTACTGCGCTCAGCTCCACCCGGGGGTACTGCCCGAGCGTGCCCGCCCCGACGATCACGGAGGCGGCCAGCAGCGATCCGTAGACGGCGCCCGTGTAGTCGACGGGCGCCCGGTCCGGTGAGCGCCGCCAGTGCCAGTGCCGCTTGCGGGCCCCGGCCGCACCGGGCTCCTCCCGCGCCGCCGCACCCGGCTGCTCCCGCGCCGCCGCCCCGCGCCCGCCCGCGGGCCCTGCGGGCGGCTCCGGCCGGCGGCCGCCCGCCGCCCGGCCCACCGTCAGGGCCAGTCTGCGCACACCGGCCCAGTCCATCGGGACGCCCGCGCGGTTCCCCGGCCGGTGCCTCGGTACGAGGACGCGCAGCGCGCCGGGCTCCACACGGCAGCGCACCGGTGCCGGCACCGTGAGCGACTCCCCGTCGATCCCGACGCTGACGAGCGGCGCGTCCGAGTCCACCAGCACCTCTCGGGCGGTCAGCGCGGTCAGTCCCGAGGCGTACCGGCCGCGCAGGATGCCCGCGGCCTGCGCGGCGCTGTCGACCTTCACGCCGAGGACGCCGAGGACCCCCGCGTCGAGCCGGCTGCGCCGGCCCAGGCCCGCCGGGTCACCGGTTCCGTAGGGGTTGTTGCTGACCAGCACCGCCTGCGGGCCCTCGACCGTGGTGCCCTCGGCGCGGACCGTCAGCCGGGGGCCGGCGTGGTGCGCCAGCAGGTCCGGCAGCAGGCTCAGCATCGTACCGATCTTGTCGTCGCGGTACGCCGGGCTCTGGACCACCTCGGCGTAGGTGCCGAAGGAGGCGTTGTTGACAAATGCGCGCTCTCCCAGGCGGCCGAGGTCCACGCGCAGTTCGATGCCGTCGGTGAGGGCGTCCAGACACCTCGACGGGTCGCGCCGGTCCAGCCCGAGGTCCATCGCGAAGTGGTTGCGGGTGCCCGCGCTGATGACCAGGAACGGGACCCCGCGCTCGGCGGCGACGTCGGCGACCAGGGCTTGCGTGCCGTCACCCCCGGCGACCCCGAGGAGGTCGGCGCCGCGGTCCACGGCTCGGCGCGCGAGCTCTGCGACGTCCTCGTGGCGGTCGGGGTCGAGCAGCACCACCTCGGCGCCGAGGGCCTCGGCCTTCTCGCGCAGGTGGAAGGCGGCGACCTTCCCTCCCCCGGACCGCGGGTTCATGATCAGGAAGGGGTGCTGCGACGCCTGCGCCGGATACCCCGGCATGCGGGACCGCCCCTCGTCGGCCAGCGCCGACCGTCCCGTCTCCACGGCCAGCGCCCACAGGGCCGCCGCGCACAGCACGACCCACAGGAGCTCTGCGCGTACGTACGAGAGGATCACGGCGACGGGCGCCGCCACGGCCAGGGCCAGGGCGATCCAGCGGACCGGCCCGCGGTGCGCGAGGAACAGCCACGCCGTCGCCGCGGTGACGGCCACCCCGGCCAGGCCCACCGCCACCAGGACGATGCTGCGCAGTCCGGCGAAGACCAGCATGACGGCGAGCGCCGCCACGCCTGCCAGCAGCGCCACCCGGGCCTTGGCGTGCATG
Organism: Streptomyces sp. NPDC032472; assembly: GCF_040636955.1. Lineage (NCBI taxonomy): Bacteria > Bacillati > Actinomycetota > Actinomycetes > Kitasatosporales > Streptomycetaceae > Streptomyces > Streptomyces sp. NPDC032472. The sequence goes on along the minus strand of NZ_JBEZVK010000031.1, from coordinate 50,071 downwards.
CCCACGCAGCCCACCTCCACTCCGCGACACCCGTTCCCCGTCCATTGGCGACCGGGACCCGGCCGGCCCGCATCGCCCGGGCCGGGCGATGTGCGCGGCGTGCGATCAAGACGGCGGGACGTGACCATGGGAGGGCAGTGCTCGGGGCCCCGCCACCGCCCGGCAGCGGCTCCGGCGGCGGGGAGCGGACACGAACACCTGGGCCGAGAGAAGCGGCCCCGGCCGTGCTGAGCCGCTCCACCGGGGGTATGACCTCATGACCGTGCCTCTGACCGGCGACCCCTTGCTCGCCGCCAAACTCTCCGTGCCCTTCCAGGCCCCCGGCCTGGTGCGCCGACAGCGGCTGCTGAACCGGCTCACCCGGGGGACCGAGGGGCCGCTGACGCTGATCACCGGAGCGCCCGGCGTCGGGAAGACCGCCCTGGCCGCCTCGTGGGCCCGGTCAGCGTCCGCGCCCGGCCCCGTGGTCTGGCTGACGCTCGACGAGGACGACACCCCGGGCGTCTTCTGGGCCTACGTCATCGAAGGGCTCCGGCGCTCCGGCGAACTGGCCGAGGACGCCCTCGGCACACCCGTCTGCGCGGACGACGTCGACCGCTCGCTGCTGATCCGTCTCGCCTCCGCACTCGAAGGCGCGCCCGGTCCGCTCGTGGTGGTCGTCGACGGCCTGGAAAAGGCCCGGGGCAAGGCCGTACACGGCGGCTTGCGGTTCGTCTCGGAGCGCGCCGGCCCGGCCCTGCGGCTGGTCCTCATCAGCCGGGAGGACCCGCCGCTGCCGCTGCACCGCTACCGGGCCGAGGGCCGCCTGCACGAAATCCGCGAGCACGACCTGGCGTTCACCCGGCGCGAGGCGGTCCAACTGCTGCGGGGCCAGGGGCCCGCCCCCGACGACCACGTCGTGGACCTCCTCCTGGAACACACCGAGGGCTGGGCCGCGGGCCTGCGCCTGTGCGCGCTCGCCATGGCGCGCTCCGAGGACCCCGCCGCCTTCGCCCGCTCCTTCACCGCGTCCGAGCAGGCGGTGTCCGACTACCTCCTCACCGAGGTCCTCGCCGTCCAGCCCGAGCCGGCCCGCGAACTGCTGCTGCGCACGGGAATCCTGAGCCACGTCCACCCCGACCTCGCCGCGGCCCTGACCGGGCGGACCGACTCCGGCCGCATCCTGCAGAACCTGGCCCGCTGCCATGCGTTCGTCGAACCGCTCCCCGGCACCCGGTGGTACCGCTTCCATCCCCTGTTCGCCGAGGTCCTGCGCGCCCACCTGCGCAGCAGGCAGCCCGAGCTGGAACCCCTGCTGCACCGCCGCGCCGCCCGCTGGTACGCCGAACAGGGCCGCAGCGCCGAGGCGGTGGACGAGGCCGCCGCGGGCGGCGACTGGAGCTTCGCCGCCGCCCAGACCGTCCGGCACCTGCTGGTCGCGCCCATCCTCGCCGGCTCCGGTGCCTCCCCGTCCGCCGACACCTTCTCCCGCATGCCCGACGACACCCCCGGCGCCAGACCGGCCCTCGTCGCCGCCGCCTGCTGCATGGCCCGCCAGGACGTCGAGGGCTGTCGCTCCCGGCTCGCCCGCGCCGAGGACGGAGCGGACGGCCCCGGCCTGGAGGCCGAACCGGCCGACCGGCTCACCGCCGCCCTCCTGCGGCTGCTGTCCGCCCCCGGCCCCGCCGACGAGGCGGCGCACCGGATCACCGCACTCCTGGCGCGAGTACCGGCCGAGGAATGCATCCGCCACCCCGAGATAGAGCCGCTGCGCCTCTACGGCCAGGCGTGCGCCTGCCTGCGCGGCGGCCGCCTGCAGTCCGCCCGCGAGGGCCTCGAACAGGCGGTGCGGGCCTGTTCCGGCGACGCCACGGTGCTGCTGCGCCACCGCTGTCTGGGACGGCTGGCCCTGGCCGACGCCGTCGCCGGAGCACTGACCCTCGCCGAGGAGCACGGCGCAGCCTCCCTGGCCATCGCCGACCAGCACGGCATCCCCGATTCCCACCGCTCCGGTGCGGCCGGCCTGGCACTCGCCGCCGTGGCCGTCGAACGGGAGGAGCTCGCCGCGGCGGCCGTGCAGCTGGACCGCGCCGAACTGCTCGCCGACACCCATCGCGACCCCGACCTGCTGATCGAGTGGTCGGTGCTCCGCGCGCAGTTGGAAACTGCCCGGGGCCGCTGGGACGCCGCCCGCAGCCACCTCGACGGCCACCTCGACGAGGCGGCCGCCTCCCCGCCCGGGCCGGCCGCGCGCCTCGCCGTCGCCTACGCCACCGCGGCCCTGGCCCGCGGCGACGTCGACGCGGCGGCCACCGCCCTGGACCACGTTCCGGCGGAGGCCGGCCCCCCTTCGCACACCGTGGCCCTCGCGCAGGTCCGGGCCGCCGCCGACCACCCCGTACAGGCCCTGCAGCTGATCGAGACCGCGGAGGAGTCCGATGCGGTGACCGTGCCCGACCGGGTCCGCCTGGTCCTGCTGCGCGCCCACCGGGCACTCCTCGACGGCCACGAGGACACGGCACGCACCCTGCTCGTCCAGGCCCTCGACACGGCACGCCCCGAAGGACTCAGGCGGCCGTTCACGGAGGCCGGCCCCTGGGTGCGGCACCTGGCCGCCGGCCTCAACGGGCGCAGCGACTCGTACGCGTGGCTCGCCACCCCGCACGGCCCGGCCGACCGCCGGGTGGTCGAGGAGCTGAGCCGCCGTGAGCGGGAGGTCCTCCGGCAGGTGGCGCGCATGATGTCCACCGAGGAGGTCGCCGCCGAGCTGCACCTGTCCGTCAACACGGTCAAGACCCACCTGCGCGGCATCTACCGCAAGCTGTGCGTCTCCCGCCGGCGCGACGCGGTCGAACGCGCCCGCGAGCTGCACATGCTGTGACGCCGCCGCCACCCGCGCGGCCCCTCCTCACCTGCGACGGGTGAAGTGCGCCGACGGGCCGCTGCCCACCATGGACGAGGCGGGCCCGACGGGCTGCGGCGACTGGGAGGGAAGGACGGGTGCCCATGCGCTACGAATTTCGGATCACAGGCCACGTGTCCGAGCCGGTCTCCCATGCCTTCCCGGAACTCAGCGAGTCCCCGGCGGCCCGGCAGACCCTCTTCTTCGGCACCGTGACGGACGAGGCACACCTCTACGGCCTGCTCGGGCGGTTCCGGGACCTGGGGCTGCACGTCGAGGAGATGCGACGCCTGCCCGACTGACCGGGCAGGGTCGCCCAGGACCCACGCAGGCAGGAGGCGGCAGCACCGTGACCACGTCCGCAGTCCCCCCGGTCCACGCCCTCACCCTGGCCGAGCGCGCCGAGCGCGGCAAGCGGGCGCGCGGATACGTACCGCGCTCCCAGCAGGCGTGGTTCGATCCGGGCGAGGACAGGCCCGACCCCGTCGAGGTGCTGCTGGCCCAGGCCGAGACACGGGTGCCGGAACTGGTTCCCATCCGGCACGGGCGCATGCTGCAGTCGCCCTTCCGCTTCTACCGCGGTGCCGCCGCCGTCATGGCCGGCGACCTGGGACGCGCACCTCACACGGGCCTCACCGTCCAACTGTGCGGGGACGCCCACGTCCTGAACTTCGGCCTCTTCGCCTCGCCCGAGCGCTCCCTCGTCTTCGACGTCAACGACTTCGACGAGACGTACCCCGGCCCCTTCGAATGGGACGTCAAACGGCTCGCGGGGAGCCTCGCCGTCGCCGGCCGCGACAACGGGTTCACCCCGCAGGAGCGGGCCGCCGTCGTGAGCGAGGCCGCCTCGGCGTACCGGCGGCGGATGCGGCGCCTCGCCGAGATGCGCGTCCTGGACGTCTGGTACGCCCAGGACGACTCCGAAGACCTCCGCCTGATCGCCGCACAGGGCGGCGACCGCATCCTGCGCCGCATGGACCGGACCCTGGCCAAGGCCCGCACCAAGGACCACCGCCAGGCCCTCGCCAAGCTCACCCACCGCGTCGACGGGAAGCTGCGCATCGCGCCCGACCCGCCCCTGATCGTGCCCCTGTCCGACCTGCTGGACGACTCCGCCCGCACGGACCAGGACACCGCCGTGCGCAGCCTCGTCGAGGCCTACGCGCAGAGCCTGTCCACGGAACGCCGCACACTGCTCGCGCGCTTCCGCCTGGTCGACATCGCCCGCAAGGTGGTCGGCGTCGGCAGCGTCGGCACCCGCTGCTGGATCGTCCTGCTGGCCGGCCGGGACGAGGACGACCCGCTCCTGCTCCAGGCGAAAGAGGCACAGGAGTCCGTCCTCGCCCCCTACACCGCCCCGGTCTCCTACGAGAGCCAGGGCCAGCGCGTCGTGTCCGGACAGCGGCTGATGCAGGCCACCAGCGACATCTTCCTCGGCTGGATGCGGGCCACCGGCATCGACGGCCTGAGCCGCGACTTCTACGTCCGCCAGCTGCTCGACTGGAAGGGCGGCGCCCCCGTGGAGACGATGCGCCCGGAGGGCCTGCGCCTGCTCGCCCGGGCCTGCGGCTTCTCCCTCGCCCGGGGCCACGCCCGCTCCGGCGACCCCGTCGCCATCGCCTCCTACCTCGGCATGGCCGACACCTTCGACCGGGCGCTGACCGCATTCGCCGAGACGTACGCCGAACAGAACCTGCGTGACTACGACGCGCTCGTCGACGCCGCGCGGACAGGCCGCGTACCGACGGCCGAGGGCTGACCGACCGACCGCCCGCGGGCCACGCCTGCGGGCACCGAAGGAGGGACGAAGAACATGGACCCGACCGCCCCGGTCCCCCCGGAAGGCCAGAGCCCCCAAGGGCCCCACCCCCCGCTGAGCGCGGAGGAGCAGGCGGAGTACAGACGGCTGCGCAAGGCCGCCACGGTGCGCCACCGGCGGGTGCGCTACTCGGGGGCCTCGGTCCTGCTCCTGCTCGCGCTCCTGCTGTCGCCGGTCGCCGTCGTGGCGGCCTGGCTGGACGAGACGATCAGTGACACGGACCGGTACGTGCAGACGGTGGCCCCCCTCGCCGACGAGCCCGCCGTGCAGAACGCGGTGACCGACCGGCTGACCAACCGGGTCGTCTCCAACGTCGACGTCAAGGGGATCACCGAGGCGCTCGGCCGGGCCCTGGAGAAGGCCGACGCGCCGCCCGTGATCGTGGAGAAGTCGCAGGCGCTGGAAGGCCCGTTGAAGAGCGCCCTCACCTCGGCGGTCCACGCAGTGGTGGCCAAAGTGGTGACGAGCGACCAGTTCGAGACGGTGTGGACCGAGGCCAACCGGCGGGCCCAGGCCGCCGTGGTCAAGGTGCTGACCGGTGAGGGCTCCAGCGCCGTACAGGCCAGCGGGGACACGATCGTCCTCAACCTCGGCACGCTCACCGACGAGCTCAAGAAGCGCCTCGTCGATGCCGGGTTCGAGAAGGCGTCCGCCATCCCCGAGGTGGACAAGCAGATCCCGCTGCTCAAGGTCGACAAACTCAACCAGGCCCAGGACGCCATGCGGCTGTTGAACGTCGTCGGCGTGTGGCTGCCCGTGGTGGCCCTCGCCCTGGCGGCCCTCGCCATCTGGTGCGCCCCCGCCCACCGGGTGTGGCTGATGGCCACCGCCATCGGAGTGGGCGTGATGATGGCGGTGCTGCTCATTGCCCTGGCCGTGGCCCGGCAGATCTACCTCGACTCGGTGCCGCCAGCGACCCTGCCGCCGGACGCCGCCGCCGTCATCTACGACACGCTGGTGCGGTTCCTGCGGGAGAGCGCCCGCACGCTCATCGTTCTCGCCGTGGTCATCCTGCTGGCCGCGTACCTGTACGGGCCGGGGCGCGGCGCCCGCGTCGTGCGCACCGCGGCCGGCCGAACCACCGGCGCCGCAGGGCACTCGCTCGCGCGGCTCGGCCTGCGGACCGGTTCCACGGGGCGGTGGCTGGACGGCCACCGGCGCTGGACGACCGGCGTGGTGATCGGGGCCGGGGCGCTGGCCCTGCTGCTCTGGAACCATCCGACATCCGCGGTCGTGGCGATCGTCTTCGGGATCGTCGTCGTCGTCCTGTTCCTCCTCGGCATCCTCGCGGCCGCCCCGGGCGACGGTCCGCATCCCGGCCGGGAGGCGGGCCACCCCACCCGGAGCGGGTGATGCGGCCGGCGGACGAGCGGAGGGAGCGTGGAGTAGGCCAAGCATTCGCCGCCCCGACATCGGGGCGGCGGCCCGACGGAGGCGAAAATGAACGACTATCCGCTGCTCAACGCATTCCTCACCATGCTCTACTTCTTCCTGTGGATCATGTGGTTCTTCCTGCTCTTCAAGGTCATCTCGGACATCTTCCGGGATGACAGCCTGGGCGGCTGGGGAAAGGCCGGCTGGACCGTCTTCGTCTGCCTGCTCCCCTTCCTGGGCGTCTTCGTGTACCTCCTCGCCCGCGGCCGCGGCATGGGCGAACGCGACGTGAAGCAGGTGCGTGAGCAGGAGCAGGCCTTCCGGTCGTACGTGCAGCAGGCGGCCGAGAGCGCCCCGTCCGCGGCTCCGACGACGGGCGAGGAGCTGTCCAAGCTCGCCGCGCTGCGCGACCACGGCGACATCACCCCCGCCGAGTACGAGCAGGCCAAGACGAAGGTCCTCGCATCCCACTGACCGCAACGTGCGCAGGAGGGTGCCCGGGAAACGGAGGGCGAGGTGGCCGCTCCCGAGGGTGCGCCTGAGGTCCTCCTGCGTGCGGTCCTGCGCACGCCGCAGAGGATGCCCGAACTGCTCGCCGACTTCGCGCTGCGGCACGCCGGACCGCGTGCCGCACGAAGCGTGGCCCGGCTGCGCGCCGAGCGGCCCGACGCGGACGTCGGCTCGCTCGGTGCCGAGGCGGTCGCGCGGGGCATGCGCAGGACGGTCAGCGAGGGCGCCTTCGTCGGCGGCCCGTTCCTGGTCTTCGTCCCGGTCGCGTTCTGCGCGGCGCTGCTGAGCCAGGCCCGGACGATGCTGGAGCTGGCCGCGCTGGCCGGCCACGACCCGACGGCGCCGCGGCGGGCCGCCGAACTCCTGGTGCTGCAAGGGGTCTACGAGGACGAGGAAACCGCGGAGAAGGCCCTGGCGGCGGACCGGGCCGAGGACCGCCGACCGCCCGAGCCGGACGGGGACGGCCCGCGACGCCGCCGGTTCTCCGTATTGACCGCCCTGGTCCTGCGCATGGCCAAACTCCTCGGGCTGATGCCGCCCCGCCGTACGGACCCCCCTCCGACCGCCCGCGACCGCCTCGTCCTGGTGGGCCGCTGGGCGCTCCTGGGTGTGACGTTCCTGGTGGGCACGGTGGCCCCGCTGGTCTGGCTGCCGTACATGGCGGTGTCGTACCGCAGGGCAACCCGCCAGGTGCTGGGCCGCGCCGCGGCGTACTACCTGACCGACGCCCCGCTGCCTTCGCAGCGCAGCCCCACGTCCCGCCTGGACCCCGGCATGCTGGCCGCCGCGGTGCGGGCCATGGGATTCGTAGTGCTTCCGGTGCTTTTGGTGCTGCTCGTCCATCTGTTCAACCTTCGGATGGCCGGAAGCCCCTGGCCGGTGGTGGCCATCGTCCTGATCGCGGCATCCGTCGTGGCGGGCGCGCTGTGGCACTACGGACGACGCCGCCGCCGTCGCTCGGACTGACCAGGCCGTAGGCAGTGCTCCCCTCCGCGGGGGAGCGGTCTAGCATGTGCGGACCAACCATGACCAAGTTGAAAACATGAACATCGGCTGAAAATTGATATCTGCGATAGCGCGAGCGGGTGCGCGAACAGACGGGGGAGACGGGTCCGGTGCATGGCGCCGGCCGCGGGTCCTGCTGTGGGCCGCGGTGAGCGTGGTGGGCCTCGGGTTCCTGATCGCCCTGGAGATCGCCGCGCGCCACTACGGCGTGCCGGGCCCGATCACCGTCCAGTCGCGCGAGGTGATCCTCGCGCCGCAGTCGGGCACGGTGCTGTACGCCAGCATGGCGTTGATGCTGGTCGTGCTGCCGTGGCGGCAGCGGTTCTGGGCCATCGGCGCCGCGGTCGGCATCGACCTGGTCTTCTGGCTGGTGCGGTGGGCGGTCGGCGCCCAGATGATGTTCGGCAACGGCGCGCTGTGGGTGACCCTGGGCTGCGCCGTCATCGCCGTCACGCGCCGCACCGGGCGGGAGCGCGCCCTGCTGCTCAAGGGCGTCGGACTGGCCCTGCTGCTGGTGACCGGCCGCAAGACCGGCTACACCTGGCTGCTGATCACCTCGAAGACCCGACCGATGGTGCTCGACCAGTACGTGGCGACCGCCGACCACGCGCTCGGCAACCCGTCCTGGGTGGCGGGCCGGATCGTCGAGGCCACCGGCACGGTCGGCGCCCACGTCCTCGACTGGGTCTACATCCAGCTCGCGGTGGGTGCGGTCCTCGTCGCGCTGTACCAGCTGCGCAACGTGGCGGCCGAGCGGCGCTTCCCGCGCCACCACCTCGTGCGCACGTTCCTCGTCATCGGGCTGCTCGGCCCCGGCATCTACATGATCTTCCCCGTGGTCGGACCGATCTTCGCCTACGGGGCCGACGGCGGGCACTGGGCGGTCGCCGACCTGTGGCCGAACACGCCGTCGCCCGTCGGCATCCCGCAGCCGATGCCCTTCGACGGGGTCACCCCGCGCAACTGCATGCCCAGCCTGCACACGGCCTGGGCCACCGCGATCTTCCTCCACTCCCGCAAGGGCCCGCGGGCCCTGCGCTGGCTCGGCACGTTCTGGCTGATCGCCACCCTCGGCGCCACGCTGGGATTCGGCTACCACTACGGCGCGGACATCGTCGGCGGCGTGGTGTTCACGCTCACGATCGACGCGGCACTGCGCGCGCACGACCAGAGCTGGGACCGGCGGGGCATCCGGCTGACGGTGTACGGCACGGTCGTCTTCGCCGCGCTGCTGTCCTCGTACCGCTACCTGTCCACCCAGATGGCCGGACACCCGTGGGTGTTCGGGCCGCTGGTCGTCCTGGCGATGGGCTCGGTGATCTACGGCTACGTGCGGACCACCAGGGCGTGGGAACGGCAGGACGCCTCCGTACGGCTGCCGCAGCCGCGGCGCGAACGGCAGCCCGAACCGGTCTGAGCCGCGGCGCCCGGCGACACGGGGTCAGGGTGCGGTGGGTGCCGCGGCCTGCACCGGGTGGGCCGCTCCGCGGCCGGGCTCGCAGAGGCGGAAGCGGTGCCGCTCGGCGGCCAGCACATGGCCCGCCGCATCGCTGAACGTCCCGGTGACCTCGTACGTGTCGCCCACCGCGCGACCGTTCGGCAGCCGCTCGGGAGGCATGCGGATCTCGTACGGTCCGCCGGCCCGGTAGCCGCCCAGGGCGGTCCGGATGGTGGAGAGCACCGCGCCGTCGCGGACCCGGGTCTCGGTGTAGACCAGGCCGTCGACGTCCACGGCCGTCCGGAAACTGAGGGCCAGAGTGACCACCGCTCCGTGCGGCAGGTCGAACGGGTCCGGGACCGTCCCGTCGGAGGGCGCCTCCAGGGGGACGTCCATCCGTCCGAACTCCTCGGACAGGAGCGCGATGCCCACCAGCCGGAAGGCGGTGCCCGGTGTCGTGCCGTTCATGGCAGCCGCCTGCCCCTGAACGGCGGCCGGAAACGCGGCCGGGCAGCCGGTCGGGGACGGGCACGCCGCGGGTACGCGGGAACGCCACCCGGCCGGAGCCGGGCCGCCCGTCGAAGCGGCGGTCGAGCCGGCCGTCGAGGAGGAGCCGGAGCCGCGCGCTCCCGGCATCCGCCGGGGGGACAGCGCCCCAGCGGTACGGACCGAAGGGCTCGGCCCCGTACCCGTGGACCTCGCCGGCGGCAACCGCCGCGCCGGCGGCACCGCGCCCGTGCGCCGCACCCGTGGACCCCGTCCACCCGGCCCGCCCCCGCTGCGCCGGTCCCGCTCGGATACGGGTCCGCCGAGATCTCCCGCACCCTGATCGGCGACCCCGGGGGTGGCGAAGAAGAAGACGGCTTGGAAGGCGGACAGGCAGCGGAGGAGGACGACGCGGAACCGGAGGCCGACCCGGCGGACGCCCCCGACGCCGACCCGCACCGCATGCGCCCGGGGCCCTCGGGTAGGCGCGGGCCATGGACACCTACGGCATGACTCCCACGGTCGGCGCGGCCGGGCCGGGCCCGCTGCTCGCGGCCGTGGAACGCCTCGAACAGTCACCGCAGGCCGACGCGTTGATCGGGCTGATCCGCCGGGCCGTACGGGCCGTCCCGCTCGGCCCCGCCCGCGATCTGCTCCACGGCCGCCCCCTGGGCCACCCCGCCCACCCCCTGCTCGTCCAGATCCCCCTCGGGACCTGGCTTTCGGCCGCCGTGCTGGACCTCGGCCCCGGCCGGTGCCGCGCCGCCCACGTCCTCGTCGGGACCGGGCTCCTCGCCGCCGCGCCCGCCGCCGCGGCCGGCTGGGCGGACTGGGCCGAGCTGCCGCCCGAACAGGCTCGCACCGGCCTCGTCCACGCCCTCGGCAACACCGCCGCGGTCGCCCTCTACGCCGGCTCCTTCCTCGCCCGTACCCGCGGCCGCACCCTCCGCGGCAAGGCCCTGGCCATGGCCGGACTGGCCACCGCCGGCGCCGCGGGCGCCCTCGGCGGGCACCTGGCCTACCGCCAGGCGGCCGGAGCGAACCACGCCGAGCACGTCTCCCACCTCGTCTCCGACGGCTGGCACCCCCTCGGCGCCCTCACCGACTACCCCCTCGGACGCGCAGCCCGCGCCCGCCTCGACGGAGTCGACGTACTCGTCGTACGCCAGGGCGAGGACAGCGCCCACGTGCTCGCCGACCGGTGCGCCCACATGGCCGGCCCGCTCGCCGAAGGGGAGATCGCCGACGGCTGCGTCCGCTGCCCCTGGCACGGCAGCCGCTTCCGACTCTCCGACGGCTGGAACGTCGAAGGGCCGGCCACCGCCCCCCAGCCGGCCTTCGACACCCGCGTCGTCGACGGCCGCCTCGAAGCCCGGCTGCGCCACGGCCACGAGCGCCACCGCCACGACGGACAGCGCCCGTCCGCCGCATGACGGCGGCTCCGATCAGCCCTCCACACCGGTCGCCGTGTGGGGGGCGCCGACCGGCTTGGACTCCGGGGAGCCGCGCTGGCGCAGGTACACCGACAGGATGACCATGGCGGCGACCGCCAGCAGCTCCGACTGCCAGTTCTGCAGCGACCGGTTCCAGAAGTCGGGCGTGCCGAGGTACGCACCCCAGGAAACCGGGTCCTCCAGCTGCCGCAGCTGCTGTTCGTCGTAGGCGGCCCGGCCCGCGATGGACTGGGCGAGCCAGGACAGCACGAACAGGGCGCCCATCACCAGGCCCAGGGAGCGGGAGTAGAGGTGCTGGCGCCAGTCCTTCGTACGCGCCCAGCGCGGCGAGCCGGGGCCGGCGTGCTCGCCCATCCGCTGCTCGCGCTCGCTCTCGGGGCCCGCCTTGTGGACCTCCTTGGACTCCGGCGATCCGCGCTGCACCAACCACACGGTGCCGAAGATGTAGAGGAAGAACTGCAGGAACTCCGACTGCCAGTTCTCGGTGACGTCGACGGCGAAGTCCGAGGACGCGAGGTACTGGAGCAGGGTGATCTGCTGGAGCCCGTCCACGCCGAGCTGCTCGTTGAACTCCGCCCGCCCGGACAGCGCCTGGCCGGCCAGGACGACGAGGAAGGCGGCGCCGAAGGCCAGCGTGAGGCTGTTGTCGTGCCAGAAGCCGCCGCGACGGCCGCCTTCCCCGTTCCGGCCGTCCCGACCCTGTTTCCGTTCCCGTCCCGCGTTCATCGGTGCATCGCTCCGATCGCGATGAAGTAGCCGAGCCCGCCCACGATCAGGACCAGGGTCGCCACAAAGAGGAAGCGCATGTCAGTTGCCTTTCACGGCGCACCGGTACGGCTTGTCCGCCTCGGGCCGGCACCCCGCAGCGACGACCCGCCAGCCGCCGTCGAACTGGGAGAGGAACAGGGTGTCCTCCTCCAGGCGGACCATGGCCTGCCGCCCGTACACCTCCGTCCCGTGCACGGTACGGGTCCGGGCGCCGGGGAGGTCCTGGCCGACGAGGGCCAGGACGCAGGGCTTCTGCTCGCCCTCCTCCAGCTCCTGCCGGGTGCCGGGCGCCAGCAGGGCGCAGGCGGCCCGGAAGTCGCTCCCCGCCACGGCCCGTGCGAAGGCGAGGGCGGCGTCCCGGGCTCCGTCCACCCGCGGGGCGGAGGCTCCGCAGCCGGAGACCAGCACGGCGGCCGCCAGCGCGAAGAGCAGGTACGAAAAGGTCCGCCCGGACCGGGGACCGGGGCGGCCGTGACAGGCGAGACGGCCGTGACGGCCGGTCCCGGGGGTTTCGGCTGGGTCCATCGGCCCCCTCCTGGGGTTGCGGCGGCATGAGCGGGCGCCGGCGGGCGCGCCACCTCCCTACGTATGCCGCAGGGAGCCGCCGAGGTACCCGCGAGCGCCGCACAACACACCGGAACACCCCCGCTCGGTCCAGTGCGCGGGTCGTTTCCCGGTCGTCCCGTCCCTCCTGGCCGACCCCCATGAATCACATGGCGACGATGATGGCGTAGGCGAGGAAGAACAGGGCGACGGCGATGGCGAGCACGACGATGATCACGAGCGGGCCGCGGGCCCAGCCCCGCTTCAGGGGGCGGTGGGGGCCCGCACCGGTGCCGGTGCTCGCCTCGGCCGGGGGCGTCTCGCCCGGCGGCACGCTGCCGCCGGGGGTGAGTCCGGTCGTGCGGCTCGGTTCGGGATCGGGATTGCTGGTGGGACCGTATCCGTTCATATCCGGCGGCTCCCCGCAACGGCCCCGGATATGCCTGCGGGGGAGGGTCAGCTGTGCAGGGTGACGCTCGGTGGGACGCCGTAGACCTCCCGGTAGGCGGCGGCGAACCGGCCCAGGTGGCCGAAGCCCCAGCGGGCGGCGACGGTGGTCACCGTCGCGCCCCCGCCCGTGTCGGCGGCGAGGAGGTCCTCGTGGGCGCGTTCCAGGCGGACCCGGCGCAGATAGGCCAGCGGGGTGGTGCCGGCGTGCCGGCGGAAAGCGTACTGGAGGGCGCGCGGGGTGACGTGGGCAGCCGCGGCGATGTGGCCGAGGCCGATCTCCGCATGGGCGTTCTCCTCGATGAACACCACCGCACGGCGCAGCGTGTCGGGCGTGGCGTCGAGCCCGTCGGCCGCGAGCGGCCCGCCGGTGAGGTTGTTCGGGAAGACGGCGAGGGCGGTCGCCGCCAGCAGCCGGCCGGTCTCGGCCACCAGCAGCGGAGGGATCCCGGCCGGCGCGGCGGAACCGAGGACGCGGCGGGCGTACTCGCAACTTCCCCGCCAGAGCCGTACGGCCCGGGCGTCGACGGGCTCGGGCGCGGTGAAGCGGACGTGCAGCGGCTGCAGCTCGGCGGGGACCGGCGCCGCCTCGCGCAGCAGCGGCACGGCCAGGGCCGTCACCTCCAGCACCGCCGAGCGGGCGGCCAGCCGCTGCGGCGCGGCGGGGGGCACGGCGACGAAGGGCCGGCCGGGGCCGAGGTCGCAGCCGGGGGAGAGGGCGAGGGCTCCCCGGTGCAGCTGGACGATCAGTACCGGGCCGTCCGGCTCGGGTACGACGGTGAGCTCGCCCTCCAGCCGCAGCTCGTCGAGCCGGTACGTGCCGCAGTCGATCCGGGTGTGCCGTACGGTCACGGCCTCAGCGCCGGGCACGGCCTCGACGCGGGCTCCGTAGGCAGCACGCAGGTGCGCGCACGCCGAGGCGGTGTCGCGGCCGGCGGACCAGTGCCGGGTCACCCGGACGGGAGCTGCTTCTGTACGGGCGGAAGCCATCGGTCCCCTGAGTTTCTGGGCGGGACCCGCCGGCGCGGCGGGCGGCTCCGGTAGCCGCCGTACGCGCCCCGGCGTTCTCGCGGCTGCACGGCGCCTACCCGGACGGTGGTGGTTCAGACCCTTGGGGGCGTCGGGCCATTTTCGCTTCCGGTATGCCCCCGGCGGCCACAGTGGCCGGGAAGGAGGGGCGCGTGTCCGCGGAACGAAGCCGCCCGCCGGGGCCGACCCCGGACGGACCGTCACAAACCGCGGGTGGGCTGCCGGGCAGAGGTGGGGGCGGCAGCGCGGGGGCAGGCGCCGGTGAGCAGCCAACGGCGCCCGCTGCGACCGGGCCCGGAAGGTTCGGGGCCGAGGTTCAGGAAGGTGTCCGGTCGGAGGGTGCAGGCGCCTGGTCGAGGGTGAACAGGGCGCCGTCCGGGTCCTGCAGCGTCACCTGGCGCCGCTCCAGGGAGCCGGTGTCCTCCACCACGGTGCCGCCGTGGTCCAGCGCCGCGGCGACCGCCGCGTCCAGTGCCGTGCAGCGGAAGTGGACCAGCCAGCGGGGCCGGCGCTGGGGCTGGGGCGAGCCGGCCTCGACCGGGCCGCTGTCCAGCCGGGCGACGGCCTCGCCGTCCTGGCGCAGCACCACCCGGTCCTCCTCGTACGAGACCTCGCAGCAGCCGGCCTCGTTGTCGAGCCACTCCAGCACCTCGCCGTAGAAGAGCGCGGCGTCGAACGCGTCCCGCGTGTGGAGTTCCAGCCAGACCGGGGCGCGGGACCCGCCTACCTTCCAGCCGGCGGCCACCTGGCCCTCCCAGAGCCCGAACACCGCGCCCTCCCGGTCGGACGCGAGCGCGGCCCGGCCCCGCGGCGGGTACGGGACCGGCCCGACCCCGACGGTGCCGCCGCGCTCGCGCACCCGGGCGACCGCCGCGTCCGCGTCGGCGACGGCGAAGTACGCCGTCCAGGCCACCGGGACCGCCAGCTGGGCGGCGACCTCGGCGATGCCCGCGACGGGTACGCCGTCCCGTTCGGCCACGGTGATCGCCCGGCCCAGCCCGGACGGCCGGTACGACCAGCCGAGCACGGCCCCGTAGAAGCGTTCGGCGGCCTTCCGCTCGCGCGCCGCCAGACTCAGCCAGCAGGGCGCACCCACCACATCCGCGGACACCGGCACGCGCGCTCACCTTCCTCCTCGTGCTGTGGGCCCCGACCCGTCCCCCTTGCCGCGGGCGTCTACCCCGCCCGCGCGGTCCCACGCAGGACGGCCGGTACGGAGCGCCGCGGCGGGGGCAGGCGGATGCTGGAGGAGGGCAGAACGCCCGCCAGGTCCGCAGACCCCGAAAGGAGCCCGCCATGAGCAGCACAGAGGTGACCGTGGTGATCAGCGACTGCGCCGAGGAGGACGCACGGGTAGTGCTCGCGGCCCTGGGAGGGGCCTTCACGACCGAGAAGTCGACGCCGCGCCCGGGCACCGGGGCCGCGTCGGCCACCACGGTCTGGACCTCCGTCTACGACGTCGCCGACGCGCACGGGCGGGCCGCGCAGAGCCCCGCCCGGCTCGCGCACCCCGTGACCCTCGAGGCCCAGGGCGGCTACCGGGCGGTGGACCGCGTCCTGGCCGAGCTCGACTCGGCCTTCGTGATCGACGCGGTGGGGACCGCTGCGGGCGACCAGGAGAAGGACGTCCACGTACGGCTCCACGGCCGCGAGACCTGAAGCCCCGTCCGGCAACGGCAGCTCAAGGGCTGTCCGGGACGGGACTCCAGGCCCGCCGTGACCGGGAGACTAATGCCCGTCCCCGCGCCGCTTCGGTGCGTTCGCCCCGCGGTCGGTCTTCCCGTGGCCGGTCTCCCCGGCGGTGCCCTCCGTCGGCGCCACGGTGGGGGCGCTCTTGTTCCGGGAGTCCCGCTGGGCCCGCGGGCTCGGTGACAGCGCGTCCGCGGCCTCGCCCTCCTCGCCCCGTACGTCCTTGGCGCGGTCGGCGGCGGGCCCCGTACGGCCGCGGCCGGCCGACGGGGCCCGGCGCCGGCTCTGCGGGCTGTCGTCGTCCAGCGGAACTCCTCCGGCTCCGCCCTGCTCCATGTCGTCCATCGGCATGTCGTCCATCGGCGCCATCTCGTCCATGGCCTCGCTCCTTCCTGTCCTCCGGCTCCCGGCCCCGCGGCCCGGCTCGCCGGTGTTCCGCCGGAGCGTGTACCCGCCCGCGCCGCTCTCATGGGCCGGTCCCGGCCGGTTGTCGGCCCCGTACGCACGGCGGCGGTGCCCGTGCGCATGGCGGCGGTGAGGACGGGCACGCGCAAGGGGCACGACCACCCTTGCCCTGCTGTCCGGCGCGGCGCGCCGACAGCGCCGCACCCCGCCGCGAGGAGGACGACCACCATGCGTGCACTGACCTGGCAGGGCCGCGAGGACGTCAGGGTCGAGACCGTTCCCGATCCCGCCGTCCAAGACCCCACCGACATCATCGTCAAGGTGACGACCACCGGCATCTGCGGTTCGGACCTGCACCTGTACTCCGTGCTCGGCGCCTACCTCGAACCGGGCGACATCCTCGGCCACGAGGCCATGGGCATCGTCGAGGAGACCGGACCCGAGGTCCGCACCCTCACCCCGGGCGACCGCGTCGTCGTCCCGTTCAACATCTCCTGCGGCACCTGCTTCATGTGCAGCCGGGGCCTGCACTCCCAGTGCGAGACCACCCAGGTGCGCGAACACGGCAAGGGCGCCGCCTTGTTCGGCTACACCAAGCTCTACGGGCAGGTCCCGGGCGGGCAGGCCGAGTACCTGCGCGTGCCGTTCGGCGACACCCTGCCCGTGAAGGTGCCGAGCGGCCCGCCCGACGAACGCTTCGTCTACCTCTCCGACGTCCTGCCGACGGCCTGGCAGGCCGTGGAGTACGCGGGACTGCCGCCCGGAGGCTCGCTGACGGTGCTCGGCCTCGGCCCCATCGGGCAGATGGCGGCCCGTATCGCACTGCACCGCGGCGCCGGCCTCGTCATCGGCGTCGACCTGGTGGACGCCCGCCTGGACAAGGCCCGCTCCCTCGGGGTGCACACCCTGGACCTGCGCGAGCTCTCCGACAACGGCTCTCTCAGCGCAGCCGTGGCCGACCTGACGGACGGGCGCGGCAGCGACTCGGTCATCGACGCGGTCGGCATGGAGGCCCACGGGTCGACCGCCGCCTCCCTGGCCCAGAAGGCCACCGCGATGCTGCCCGACGCCCTCGCCCGCCCGCTGATGGAACACCTCGGCGTCGACCGCATGGGCGCCCTCCACGCGGGCATCGACCTGGTCCGGCGGGGCGGCACCCTCTCCGTCTCCGGTGTCTACGGCGGAGCCGTCGACCCCATGCCGCTGCTGACCATGTTCGACAAGCAGCTCCAGATCCGCATGGGCCAGGCCAACGTCCGCGCCTGGACGGACGACATCCTGCCCCTGCTCACCGACGCCGATCCGCTCGGCGTCGAGGGCTTCGCCACGCACACCGTGCCGCTGGAGGAGGCCCCCCAGGCGTACGCCCGCTTCCAGGCGAAGGAAGACGGGATGATCAAGACGCTGCTCGTCCCCTGAACCGCGCCGAGCCCGGCGGGCGAATGGTTCCCCGGGGCCGGGGTAGGCGCACTCGGAGTGGGAGGTGCCCATGGCAACGGCTTCTGGACCGGTCCCGGCGGACCCGGCGGGGCGCGGACGGCCCCTGGGCCCGTCGGGCGCCGAGCGGTTCTCCGTCGAGGTGCGGCCATCGGACGGGACCGTCGTGCTCCTGCTCTCGGGGGAACTCGACCACGACACGGCCGACCCGCTGCGGCAGGCCCTGGCAGCCGCGCTGGCGGGAGCCGGGCCGGCCCGGCTGGTGGTCGACTGCGGCGGGCTGCGGTTCTGCGATTCGACGGGCCTGAACGTACTGCTGCGGGCCCGGATGGCGGCCCGGGCGGCGGGAGGCGGGCTGGAGCTGGCCGCGCTGCCGCGTCCGGTGGCCCGGATGTTCCGCCTCACCGGAGCCGACCAGGTCTTCCGCGTACACCCGGACCTCGAGGCCGCGCTGCACGGCTCCGACCGCACGCGGACCTGAGCGACCCGAGTTCGCGGCGCCCGGGTTTGCCGGAGGCCGCCACGGGCAGGCGCCGCAGGAGTACGGACGCGAGCCCCTGGAGGACGCGATGTCAACGGGAACCTTGCTGGCCATCATCATCCCCTGCGCCGTCGTGCTGATCGCACTCGGCGTGACCCTGTGGATGCTGGCCCGCCGTCGTCGCCTGCAGCGGGAGTTCGGACCCGAGTACGGGCGCACCGTGGAGCAGACGGGAGGGTCGCTCGCGGCGGACCGCGAGCTGCAGAGCCGCCGGCAGCGGCACGACGAACTGGACATCAAGCAGCTGCCCGCTGACCTCAGGCGGGAGTACACCGACCGGTGGACCCGGGTCCAGGAGCGCTTCGTGGACGAGCCCGAGGGCGCGGTCGCACAGGCCGACGACCTCGTGACCCGTCTGATGCGGGACCGCGGCTATCCGACGGACGGCTACGAGCAGATGGTGAACGACCTGTCGGTCGAGCACAGCCGCACGCTGGACCACTACCGCAGTGCGCACGCGGTGAAGGCCCGTACCGGAGGCGGCCAGGCCACGACCGAGGAGCTGCGCGGTGCGATGGTCCACTACCGGGCGCTCTTCGACGAGCTGTTGATGCCTCCCCGGTCGGGGACGGACGAGTGAATGGCGAATGAGTGAGCACCATGCGAGACGAAAACCACACCGACACCGGTGAGCTGACCACCAAGGACCTGGCCGAGCCGGGCACTTCGGACGACGCGGCGGCCGGGGGCTCCACGGACTACCCCGCCTACCCCGGCGAGGCGACTCCGGAGGACGGCCGCCTGTCGGGCGGCGGCACCTCCACCGACGAGGCCGCACCCGAGGCCGAGGAGGCCTCCGTGGACGAGAGCGCCCCCGCCGATGAGAGCGCGCCCGCTGACGAGGGCACCTCCGGCGGCAACGAGTCCGTCGCCGAGAGCAGCACGGCCACGGAAGAGGAACCCCTGATGCCGGAGTCCGAGGCGGGTGACTTCCGCGATCAGTGGACCCGGATCCAGGGCGGTTTCGTGGACGACCCCAAGGAGTCCGTCCGTGCGGCCGACGCCCTGGTCGCCTCCGTCATGCAGCACCTGGCCGGCACGTTCTCCTCCCACAAGGAAGCCCTGGAGCAGCAGTGGCAGAGCGGCGGCGAAGCGGCCACCGAGGACCTCCGCCTGGCGCTCCAGCGCTACCGTTCCTTCTTCAACCGCCTGCTGAGCACCTGAGCACCTGAGCACCGCGTACCGAGCCAGGCCAGGCTCTCGCCGCGCCGCCGCGTGGCGATCAACGGGACATCGGCTTTTCATGGTCCCTGGGGGCGTATCCGCACCCAGGGAGTTCCCATGCCGAACGGAAATCCGCACACGCCTGTCTCCAACCAGCCCGAGGAGCACACCACCGTCGTCTTGGAGCAGCCCGTCTTCGAAGGGCCGTCCGAGGGCGTGCAGGGCAATCCGACCCCGTTCACCTCCGACGGCCTTGAGCAGGTACCCGGCCACACCCGGACCGAGTTCGACGCCGCGCCGCCCGAGACCTGGGTGGCACCGGCCGCCGTACTGCCGGACATCGGGCAGGCGTCCTTCGGACCGCCCGAGGCCCTGGAGACGGTGCACGGGCCCGATGACCGGGTCCAGATCACGGACACCACCACCTATCCGTGGCGGGCGCACGCGTCCTTGCTCATCACCGCCGCCGACAACTCGCAGTGGATCGGCACCGGCTGGTTCATAGGCCCGCACACGCTGGCCACGGCGGGACACGTCGTCCACATCAAGAACAGCGGCGTCCCCGGACGGGACGGCTGGGTCAAGAGCATCCAGGTCATGCCCGGACGCAACGGCACGGCCCTGCCCTTCGGCTCGGTCACGAGCACCAACTTCCGCTCCGTCACCGGCTGGACCAGTACCGGGGACGAGAACTTCGACTACGGCGCCATCATCATCCCCACCGAACTGGGGGCCACCACCGGATGGTTCGGCTTCGGGGTCTGGCCCGACGCCGACCTGCTCAAGACGTCCGCCAACATCTCCGGCTACCCGGGCGACAAGCCCCCGGGAACGCAGTGGTACGACGGCCGGGGCATCAGCTCGGTGAACCCGCTGAAGGTCTTCTACGACATCGACACCTTCGGCGGACAGAGCGGCAGCGCGGTCTACCGCATCCACAACGGCGGCCGGTACGGCATCGCCGTCCACGCCTACGGCGGCGCGGTGACCAACTCCGGGACGCGCATCACCAAGGCCGTCTACAACAACCTGCTGCTGTGGAAGCAATGACCTCGTACACCCTCGGCGGGGTGGTGCTCGACGAGCACGGCGATCCGGCGGCGGGCGTGACCGTCGCCCTCGCCGGCGGGCCGGGGCCTTTCCCCGACATCGCCGCCCTGACGGGCGCCGACGGCCGGTTCTCGTTCGGGGTGTCCACCGCGGGCGTCTACACCGTGCAGTGCCTGGCCCCGGACGGCAGGAGCGCCCGGGGCCAAGGCGAAGCCGTGGCCGGGGCCGGAGCACCGCTGGTGCTCCGGCTCGGCTGAGGCGGGCCCGAAGGCCCGCCCTGGTGCCCACGGGGGAGGGCGCCAGGGCGGGGCGGGTTACCACATGACGGGCAGGCGCTCCGGCAGGCGCTTCATGAATCCGGTGCGCCACACCAGCTGCTCCACCGGGACGGCCAGCCGCAGCTTCGGCATCGCCTCCAGCACGGCCGTCAGGCCGATCTCGGCGTGCTTCTTGCCCAGCGCGGTGGCCGGGCAGTAGTGCGAACCGCCGCCGAAGGAGAAGTGCGCGGAGGAGTTCTCCCGGTGGAAGTCGAGGCGGTGCGGGTTCGGGAAGACCGCCGGGTCGAAGTTGGCGCCCTCCGGCAGGACGAGGATCAGCTCGCCCGCCCGGACCTCCTGGCCGCCGAGGACCGTGTCCTCCATGGCCAGGCGGGGCAGTCCGTCGCCGATGGACAGGTTGATGCGCAGCAGCTCGTCCACGGCCTTCGGCATGATCTCGGGCTGCGCGGCGAGCTGGTCGAGCTCGTCGGGGTGCGTCAGCAGCGTGACCATGGCCATCGCGAGGAAGCCCGCCGTGGAGATGACGCCGGCACCGAAGAGGGTCACGCCGACGGTGGCGAACATCTCGTCCGAGACGTGCTCGTACTCGGGCGTGCCGCGCAGCGCCGCGAGATCACCGATCAGCCCGCCGGTGGTGTCGTCCAGCCGGTCCTTCATGTACGCGATGTCCCGGTCCCAGTGGAGCCGGGCGGCGGGGATCTCGGTGGCCGAGTTCATGAACGCGATCGGCAGGGACTCCGACAGCAGCGCGGCGTCCTCCAGCGGTATGCCCAGCATGTGGCAGTGCAGCGCCTCGCTGAACGGGTCGGTGAACATGGTGCGGATGTCCACGGGCGCCCCGTGCCTGAGCATCTTCTCGACGAGCTCGGCGGCGTACGAGCGCATGAACTCCTGCAGGCCGGGGGCCTTGGGGTTGATGGCCTTCATGACGGCCTTGCGCAGCCCCGCGCCGGTGATGTTGCCCATGTTGTTGACGACCTCGGGCGGGATCGTCAGCGCGTACTGGCGCGGCACACCGGGGTCGGAGGTGTTCTTGAGGCTGAACCGGTCGTCTTCCAGCACCTGCTTGACCAGCTCGTACGAGGAGACCAGCCAGGCCTCGGCGCCGGCGATGGTGCGGACCTTGGTGATCGGAGGCAGCTCCTGGACCTCGGTGGGCAGCTGAGTGCCGTCCCAGGTGAAGGGGAAGTCGAGGATCGTCTCGGCGGTGGTCAACGGAGGTCTCCTTCGGCGGGGGTCACGATGGCGTGGCCTTGGTTGCGGGAAGCCCGCAGGCCGGCGCCCCGCGAGTAGAGCAGGTCGGCCATGGGCAGGGCCGCGTGGTAGCAGTTCAGCGAGGAGGGCACGCCCATGATGGCGGGCGTGTCGAGGAACAGCGGGGCCTCGGCGGACACGTAGTCGATGCACACCTGGCGCTGGCGCTCGGTGGGGGTTTTCCCGTCCAGCACCTTGGACGACAGGAAGATGTCGACCAGGGCGTTGCAGGTCTCGCGGAAGGCGGGATCGGTGTCGAGCCGCGCGGTGAGGTCGGTGTGGATGCGGCGGTACGCGGGGATGTCGCGCAGCGCCGACATCGGCCGCCCGCGCAGCCGTTCGCCGGTAGGGTCCGTCTCGGCGACGGCGGCGGTCACCTTGGCGCGGACTCCGCGGAGGTTCTTGACGGCCTTGCGGCGGGCGTCGTCCTCCGTGTAGCCGAGGGCCTCGTACATCTCGGCCACGTACAAGTCGGTATAGATGAGGTCGACTTGATCAAAATTTTCGAGTCCCCAGAGCGCCAGGTCCTGTACGCGCTGGGCGGAGAAGTAGGAGTTGCCGGGGCTGATGCCGATGACGGCGTGGGCGCGTTCGTCGGCGATGACCTGGCAGTGCGGCGTGTAGGGCTCGACCGCGAACGCAGAAGTGGTTGTGGTCATGGATGTTGGTTGCATCCCTGACGCCGCAATTCCCCAAGTGGGCTCCCTGCCCAGGGTGCGGCGGCGTCGGCGACAACCTACACAGTGTGATCGTCTTGTCGCCACACGTCGTCCATATGTCGAAAGCTGTTCACGTGCGGACAAGATCGCGTTCACATAGCCGGACGCTTGCGTTCCGGTAACCGGCCTGCATGGCGGCCCGCGTACCGGCCGCCCGACCGGTCGGCGTCGCCTCCGCTCAAGGCCGTTCTCGCAGCGGGTCGTTGGCGTGCACTTCTTCCGATTCCGCCGCCGAACGGCCTCCTGGCGGTGCGTCAGCTGTTGAGGATGCGGGCCTTCTGCGCCGCAAACTCCTCCTCGGTGAGGATGCCCTGCGCCTTGAGCTCCGAGAGCTCCTTGAGCTGGCCGATCTTGTCGTCCATGCCGACCGCGGCCGGCGCGGCGGGGGCGGGGGGCGGCGGGGCCTGGGGCGCCGCGGGAGCCTCGGTGTAGGGCTGCTGTTGCTCGGCCTGCTGGGACCAGCGGCCCGCCTGGCGGCGGGAGACACGGTTGGAGACGGCGGTGGCCGTTCCGGCGACGACGGCGGTGCGTGCGACGCCGCGAAGGAGTCCGGGCATGGTTGCCTGCCTTGGTCGGGGGGATGGGGAAAGCGGGAAGGCGTCAGTCGGGGTTGTCGAGTGCGTCGAGCGCGTCGAGCACGTCCTGGACCGGCACGCGCCCGCTCGCGATCATCCTGGCGTCGGCGCGGCGCAGGGCGGCGGCCAGCGGCGCGGCCCACAGGTTCTCGTAGAGGAGCACGGCGGCGGAATCCCCCGGCTGGAGCAGGGACCCCGCCTCGGAGAGGTCGTCGTCGCCGAGCAGCCCCGAGGAGACCCCTTCGAAGACGGTGAGGTCGGGCTTGCCGTCCCCCGTCACATCGGCGAGTTCCAGACCGCGTACCGTGCCGTCCTCGTCCTTCATGAAGAAGGCCAGGTCGAGGATCCGGATGATTCCCCGGTCGACCAGGTCGACCAGCAGGGGCATCCCCTCACCGGTCAGGTGGCTGCCCGGGAACTCGACAACCAGGTAGTCGATGGGACCCAGCTCGTGGGCCGGGTCGGTGGTTTCTCTGGTCACGTCGTCCACTCCTGTCGCAAGGCCCGTAACGGGTCCGGGACACCTCACACGGCCACGAGCGTAGGCAGCGGCGTGGTGGTGGGGGATCACCCCCGGCGGGTGATGCACAGGGCGCGGACGCGCACCGATGCTCGAATGGCCAGAGGTCTTCACGCCACCACGGAAACGGAGTGATCGACCATGTGCCGGTGGCTCGCCTACTCGGGAACGCCCCTGCTCCTCGACACGATCCTCTACCGGCCCAAGCACTCCCTGATCGACCAGAGCCTCCACGCGCGCATGGGCGTCGAGACGACGAACGGCGACGGGTTCGGCATCGGCTGGTACGCCCCGGAGTCCGGCAGCGACACCCCGGCGATCCTGCGCGACATCGGGCCCGCCTGGAACAACCGCAACCTGCGCGAGATCGCCCAGCACGTGAAGTCCCACCTGCTCTTCGCCCACATCCGGGCCTCGACCGGTACGGCCGTGCAGCAGACGAACTGCCACCCCTTCCGGCACGGCCGCTGGATGTGGATGCACAACGGCTCCGTCAAGGGCTTCCACGAGATGCGCAGGGAACTGTCCCTGGCCGTGGACCCCGGGCTCTTCCTGGACATCGAGGGCACCACGGACTCGGAGGTGATGTTCTTCCTCGCCATGACCCTCGGTCTGGAGGAGGACCCGCCGCAGGCGGTGGCCAAGATGGTCGGCCTGCTGGAGCGGACCGGGCGCGAGCACGGCATCGCCGCCCCCGTGCAGATGACCGTCGCCGTGACCGACGGCACGACGGTGTGGGCCTTCCGCTACGCCAGCGAGGGAGGCGCCCGCTCGCTCTACTACAGCACCAAGGTGGACTCCCTGCGGGCCCAGCACCCCGATGCCACGTACCTGCAGGAGCTGTCCGAAGACACCCGGCTCATCGTGTCCGAGCCCCTCGGGGACCTTCCCGGCGCATGGAACGAGGTGCCGGAGCACAGCTACGGGATCGTGCACGGCGGCCACGACTCACTGCACGAGTTCGCCCCGATCATGCCCTGAGGAGGAGCCATGAGCATGCCTCGACAACCGGAGCCCGGACCGGGACCGGAACGACCGGAACGACCGGAACGGCAGGAACCGCCCCCGGACCGCGCCTACGAGGAAGTGGGCGCAGCCGTACAGGCCGACCCCTTCGGCGGGCTGGCGGTCCTGGGAGCCTCGTGGAAGTGGGCCCTGGGCTCGGCGATCGTCACCCTGGTCGCCGGCGTCCTCGTCCTGGTGTGGCCGGACGAGACCCTGCACATCCTGGCCGTCATCATCGGGCTGTACCTGCTGGTGGCGGGCGGGTTCCGGTTCGTGTCGGCGTTCTCCCGGCACGAGCACGGCGAGCGGTGGCCGACGCTCCTCGGGGCGGTGGTGTTCGTCGTCGCGGGAGTGCTGTGCCTGCGCGGACCGCAGCAGACCATCACCTTCCTCGCGCTGATCGTCGGCGTGGTGTGGCTCGTCTCCGGCATGCTGGGCGCCTCCCGCGCCGTCGTGGTCAAGGACATGCCGCACCGCGGCTTCGCCTTCGGCGTCGCCCTGCTCGGCGTCATCGCGGGCATCGTCGTCCTGTGCCTGCCGCTCGAGTCCGCGGTAGCCCTGACGAGGCTGCTCGGCCTCTGGCTCGTCCTGCTCGGCGTGGCGGAGCTGGTCGCCGTGTTCGCCCTGCGCTCGGCCATCCGACACGCCTGAGGTCCGGCACGCGTCACGGCTTCGCCGTTGCCGCCGTTGCCGCCGTGGGCGCCGTCGCCGCCGAGGGCGCGCCGGCGGCCACCGGGTCGGCCGCCGGCGGCAGGGCGAAGCGCCGCAGGAAGAACTGGGCGAGCGGTCCGATGGCCAGGGCGTACGCGACCGTGCCCACGCCGACGGTGCCGCCGAGGAGGAATCCGGCCGCGAGGACCGCCAGCTCGATCCCGGTCCGCACCAGCCGCAGCGACCGCCCGGTCCGGTGGTGCAGCCCGGTCATCAGGCCGTCGCGGGGGCCCGGCCCGAAGGCAGCGGCGATGTAGAGGCCGGTGGCGACGCCGTTGAGGACGATGCCCGCAGCGAGCAGCCCGGCCTGGAGCGCGACGCCGTGCACATCCGGCACCACCGCGAGCGTGGCGTCCATGGACAGCCCGACGGCGAACACGTTGGAGACGGTGCCGAGCCCGGGCCGCTGCCGCATCGGCACCCACAGCAGCAGCACCAGCGCGCCCACCGCCACGGAGACGGTGCCGATGCTCCACCCGGTGAGCTCGGCGAGCCCCTGGTGGAAGACGTCCCACGGGTCCAGGCCCAGCCCCGCCCGCACCAGGAGCGCCGAGCTCGCGCCGTACAGGGCGAGGCCCGCGTAGAGCTGGAGGAGCCGGCGGGCCAGACGCCCGGTGGGGCGTACGGAGGTGGCGCGAGGGGCGGAGGCGGAGCGCACGGCGGAGCCTTTCGTGGAGCCAATGACCGATGGACCACACCGTGTGGCATCTCCCTGTTCGCGGGACAGGGCCAATCCAGGGTAAGTGGCCTTACTTCTCCGTCATCGGTGACCGCCCGGGCCAGGCGGCCCTCCGCGCCGTGAGAACACGCACATTTTTGACCTGTTTGGTCCGAATTGGTGAATCCTGGTCGGTGACCCGGCGCCCCCCGCGCCCGTTCCAGTCACGGGAGAGACATGCGACGCGTACACCGCCTGAAGAACAACTGGCGGACGGCCCTGCCCCTCGCGGGCGGCGCCGCCGTCCTCGGCTTCGGCGGCCTCTACCTCGTCGGCCTCGCCACGGCGGGCGACGCCATCGCCGACGGCACCACCGTGCGCGGGATCGACATCGGCGGCATGAGCCGTACGGAGGCCAAGGCCGCGCTCGACCGCACCCTCGGCCCGGCCGCCGCCGCCCCGATCGCGCTGCGGATCGAGGACCGGACCGCCCAGGCCGCGCCCGCCGCCTTCGGCCTCTCCCTCGACACCGCGGCGACCGCCGAGCGCGCCGCCCAGAGCCCTTCCGACCCGCTCACCGTGATCGGGCGCCTGTTCGGCCCGGCCGAGGACCGCGAGATCGAGCCCGTCGTCCGGACCGACGGCCCCACCGACCGGGCCGCGGCCGAGCGCCTCGCCGAGGCCGGCCGTACGCCCCGCGACGGCGCCATCACCTTCGAGGACGGCACGGCCCGGGTCGTCGCCCCCGCCACGGGCGTCACCGTACGGGCCGACCGGGCGGCCGCCGCAGTACAGGCCGCCTACCTGCAGCCCGAGACCGCGCCCGTGGCGGTGCCGGTCGAGCACACGCAGCCGACGGTGGACGCGGGGGAGACCGCGCGGGCGCTGAAGGAATTCGCCGAGCCCGCGATGTCCGGCCCCGTCACCCTCACCCTCGCCGGGAAGCACGTCACCCTCACCCCGGCCGTGCTCGGCCGTCACCTCACGGTGAAGGCCGACGCCGGCGGCACGCTCGTCCCGCAGCTGGACGCCGAGGGACTGCTCGCCGACCCCGAGGTCGCCCGGCAGCTCTCCGCCCTCACCACACCCTCGCGCGGCGCCACCTTCCGGGTGGACGCGGCGGGCCGGGCCGTGCTCGTCGAGGACGGTCGCAGCGGGATCCAGGTCACCGCCAAGGCCCTGGGCGACGCGGTGATGCCGCTGCTCACCCGTACGGGCGCCGCCCGCACCGGAGAGCTCGCGGCGACGAGCGTGCCGCCGAAGCTGACGGCCGCGCAGGCCCGGCGCCTCGGCATCAAGGAGCAGGTCTCCTCCTTCACCGTCCGCTTCCCGGTGGCCCCGTACCGCACCACCAACATCGGGCGCGCCGTGGAGCTGATCAACGGCTCCGTCGTCCTGCCGGGCGAGACGTGGAGCTTCAACAAGACGGTCGGCGAGCGGACCAAGGAGAACGGCTTCGTCGACGGCATCATGATCAACGACGGCCGGTTCGTGAAGTCGCCGGGCGGCGGGGTCTCGGCGGTCGCGACGACCATGTACAACGCGGCGTTCTTCGCGGGCGTCAAGCCCGTCGAGCACGGGGCGCACTCCTTCTACATCGAGCGGTACCCCGAGGGCCGCGAGGCGACGGTGGCCTGGGGCAGCCTCGACCTGCGCTGGCTGAACGACTCGGGCCACGCGGTCTACGTCAAGGCCGAGTCCACCGACTCCTCGGTGACCATCACCCTTCTCGGGACGAAGAAGTACGACGAGATCCGCTCGGTCAAGGGCCCGCGGACGAACACCGTCCCGCCGGCGAAGATCACCGGTTCCGGGCCGGCGTGCGAGGTGCAGACGCCGCTGGAGGGCTTCGACGTGGCGGTCGACCGCGTCTTCGTCCAGGGCGGCCAGGAGGTCAAGCGGGAGACGTACCGCACGCACTACACCCCGCGCGACGAGGTCACCTGCGACCCGCAGACCCCGGCGGCCCCGTCGGCGCCGGCCACCCCGGCCGCTCCGCCGGTCCGGGTCGCTGCCGCGGCCCCGGCGGCCGCGCCGGCTCCGGGCCGCGCGGCCTGAGCCGAGCCGCCGCCGGACTCCCTCTCCCCCCCGCCCGGCCTCCCCTTCCCCTCAGTGGGTGAAGGGCGAGGCCGGGCGGGCGCGCCACGAATGCGCCGGATGGTGGACGACGGACGGCAGGTTGCGGTCCCAGTGGGCGCGGCGGTGCCGCCTGGGGCGGGGCGCCCCGCCCACCTCGGACGCGCGCGCCAGCATCAGCAGGGCGGCCGTGAGGGCCGCCAGTTCTATGTGGTCCGGCGTGCCCCGGACCACGTGTATCCGGTGGCGGCCCGTCACCAGGACACCGGCAGGGTCTTGGGGCCGCGGATCAGCCCGCCGCGCTGCCATTCGACCTGCTCCGGCGGGACGGCCAGGGCGAGGCGCGGGTAGCGCTCCAGCAGCGTCCTGAGCATGAGCTCGGACTCCATCCGGGCCAGCATCGAGCCGACGCAGTGGTGCGGGCCGTTGCCGAAGGCCATGTGGGCGATGGGGCCCCGGTCGAAGTCGAGCGTGTCCGGGTTCGGGAAGACCTCGGGGTCGCGGTTGGCCGCGAGGTACGAGGAGTAGACCGCCTCCCCGGCCTTGATCGTGACGCCGGCGATCTCGAGGTCCCGCGTCGCGATCCTCGGCAGGCCCACACCGCTGCGGTGCGGGATGAAGCGCAGCAGCTCGTCGACCGCCTGCGGGATCAGCTCCGGCTCGGCACGCAGCCGCTGAAGGTGCTGCGGATGGGTGAGCAGCGCGTAGACCATGTTGGCGCTGTTGTTGCGGACCGCGTGCGCACCGCTCACCAGAATGGCGGTGGCGAGAGAGACGGCCTCGTCGTCGGTGATCTCGCCGGCCTCCGCGGCGGCGGTGAGCACTCCGGCGAGGTCGTCGCTGTGCTTCTTGCGGCGCATGTCGAGCAGCGCGACGACGGTTTCGCGGACCGTCTTGAGGGCGTCGACGCTCTGCGCGGGGGCCGGGCCCGGCGTCATGGCCACGTTCGCCCAGGAGGTCATGTCCGCCCGCATCTCCTGCGGCATGCCCAGCAGGTCGGCCACGGCCGCGAGCGGGAGCGGGCCGTGCAGGTGTTCCACGAGGTCCGCCGGCGAGCCGTGGCGTTCCATCGTGTCCAGCAGGCCGTCGAGGGTCCGCTGCACCGTCGGCTGCAGATTCTTCATGGCCTTGCCGGTGAAGGCGCGGGCCACCACGCGCCGCATGTCGTTCAGGCGCGGCGGGTCGGCGTAGTTCAAGGACGCCTTCTGCGAGGCGATCGCATGCGGGGAGGAGGCGGTCACCGACCGGCCGACCAGCTCCGACCTGCTGAAACGCGGGTCGGTCGTGGCCGCCTTGACGTCGGCGTAGCGCGCCATCAGCCAGGCGCTGCCCTGGCCGAACGGCAGCTGCACACGGGTGGCCCGTCCGTCCTTCAGCCGGTCGTGGAGGAACGGGTCGAAGTCCAGGCCCTCGAAGTCGTCCAGGCTCCAAACGTGCACCGGTTCGTCCGGGTCCGCCTGCGTACCGGGTCCCGGAGCCGTGCGCGGTTCTGACGTCATGGTTCATCTCCCTGCGTGGATGTCACCCCCCAGGTGCGTTTCCGCGGGGAAGTCGGCTTCCGCGGGGAAATCGGCAGACCCATCCCTTCCCGCTCGCCACACGCGTCGCTGCCTCCCCAGCGCAGCGTCACCGGATTGGCCCATCTCCCCCAACGCCGTAGTCCCGCGCGCGCTTCGGCCGCAGGTCCGTGAGGCTGTGTCAGACACGAAAGGAGAGCCACCCATGGCGACTCTGTGCAGGCCAACGGTGTCCGTGCCCGAGCACGTGATCACGATGGAGCAGACCCTCGACCTGGCCCGGTCCGTCCACGCTGACCATCCGCAGCTCGACCTGGCACTGCGCCTGATCCGGAACACCGGCGTCGCGAAGCGGCACATCGTGCAACCCATCGAGGAGACGCTCAAGCACCCGGGTTTCGAATCGCGCAACACCGTGTACGAGGCCGAGGCCAAGGCCCGGGTCCCTGCGGTGGTCCGGCAGGCGCTCGAGGACGCCCAGCTGCGGGCCAAGGACATCGACATGATCATCTACGTGTCGTGCACCGGCTTCATGATGCCGTCGCTGACCGCCTGGATGATCAACGCGATGGGCTTCCGCACGGACACCCGGCAGCTGCCCATCGCCCAGCTGGGCTGCGCGGCGGGCGGCGCGGCGGTCAACCGGGCCCACGACTTCTGCACCGCCTACCCCGAGGCGAACGCGCTGATCGTGTCCTGCGAGCTCTGCTCGCTGTGCTACCAGCCGACCGACCTCGAAGTCGGCAACCTGCTCTCCAACGGCCTGTTCGGCGACGGAGTGGGGGCCGCGGTCGTCCGCGGCCGCGGCGGCACCGGCATGGAACTGCACCGCAACAGCTCGTACATCATCCCCCAGACAGAGGACTGGATCATGTACGACGTCAAGTCGACCGGGTTCCACTTCAAGCTCGACCGACGGGTTCCGGGCACCATGGAGCCGCTCGCCCCCTCGCTCAAGCAGCTGGCAAAGGCCCACGGCTGGGACGCCGCGGCCTTGGACTTCTACATCATCCACGCCGGCGGCCCCCGCATCCTGGATGACCTCAGCAAGTACCTCGGTGTGGCACCCGAGGCATTCCGCTTCAGTCGGGCCACACTGACCGAGTACGGCAACATCGCCAGCGCCGTCGTCCTGGACGCGCTGCGCCGACTCTTCGACGAGAACGGCACCGCCGACGCCGCGAAGGGCCTGCTGGCCGGCTTCGGCCCGGGCATCACCGCTGAGATCTCACTGGGCAGCTGGACCTCGGAACGAGGAACCGGGTGAGGGAGGAATCCGAACCATGCTGAAGGACGGCCCCGCAACCGCACGGCCACCCATCACGCACTGGCCCACTCCGGCCCTGGACGGGGTCGACTTCGACCCCGTCCTCGCCGGTCTGATGCAGGCGGGGCCGGTCACCCGGATCCGGCTTCCCAACGGTTCCGGATGGGCCTGGCTCGTCTGCCGGTACGACGACGTGCGGATGGTGGCCAACGACCCGCGCTTCAGCCGCAAGCTGGTCGCCGAGCACGACGTCACCCGGCTGGCCCCCCACTTCATCCCCGCGCCGGGAGCCGTCGGCTTCGAGGACCCTCCCGACCACACCCGCCTGCGCCGCACGGTCGCCGCCGCCTTCACCACCACCGGGGTGGAGCGGCTGCGCACCCGGGCCAAGGAGATGCTCGACGCGATGGTCGACCGGATCCTCGAGGACGGGCCGCCCGCGGACTTGACCGAACGACTCCTCGCCCCCTTCCCGCTCGCCGTGGTCTGCGAGCTGATGGGCGTCCCCGAGGAGGACCGGCCGATGGTCCACGAATGGACCACCCTGATCCTGTCCTCGGCCCAGGGCGCCGAACGCAGCGAACAGGCCAAGAACGAGGCGCTCGCCTACCTCGGCGCCCGCCTGGGCTCCGGGACCGTCGCCCACGACGACAGCGTCATCGGCCTCCTCGACCAGGCCGTCCGCGACGGCGAGGTCACCTTGGAGGAGGCCACCGGCCTGGGCCTGCTCATCCAGATCGGCGGCGAGGCCGTCACCAACAACGTGGGCAACATGGTCTACATCCTGCTCACCCGGCCGGACCTGATGGAGCAGATGCGCAGCAAGCCCGCGCTGCGCCCCTCGGGGCTGAACGAGCTCCTGCGCTACATCCCGCACCGCAACGCGGTCGGGCTCTCCAGGATCGCCCTGGAGGACGTCACCATCGCCGGCCAGCGCATCCGCGCCGGCGAAGCGGTCTACATCTCCTACCTCGCCGCCAACCGCGACGCGGACGTCTTCCCCGATCCGGACGAACTGCACCTGGACCGCAGCCCGAACCCGCACGTCTCCTTCGGGTACGGGCCCCACTTCTGCCCCGGCGCCATGCTCGCCCGCCTCGAATCCGAACTGCTCGTGGACGCGCTCCTCGACCGGTTCCGGGACCTGCGCTTCACGGTGCCCACCAACGAACTGCGCTGGCGGCCCGGCGCTCTCATCCGCGGTCCCGAAGGCCTGCCGGTGACCTGGTCATGACCGCGCACGTCGCCCGCGACGGCCTGCTCGTGCCGCCGGGCCACGGCCGCACCCTGCACACCGAGGCCCAGCAGGTCACGTTCAAGGTCACCGGGGAGCACTCCTCGGTGGCCTCCAGTTTCGAGGTGGTCGTCCCGCCCGGATTCGACGTGGGCGCCCACCGGCACATGCGCAGCGAGGAGCTCTTCTACGTCCTGGAGGGTGAACTCGACGTCATGGCCTTCGAGCCGCGCGTGCGCAGCGGCGACAACTGGCGACACTGGGAGTCGCTGGACGGACGCCAGGTCGTGCGGGCCGGCCCCGGAACCGTGATCGTGGTTCCGCCCGGCTGCCCGCACGCCTTCGCGAACCCCACCGGCGAGCCGGCCCGCATGTTCTTCCAGGCCTCACCGCCACCCGATCACGAGCGGTACTTCGAGGAGCTCCTTGCCCTGCTCGACGCGGGCACCACCCCGGATCCCGCCGCGATCCTCGAACTGCGGTCCCGTTACGACATCGAACAGCTCACGCCCCTGCGCCACGGGCTGTCCTGACCGCCACCGCGCCTGCCGCACCGGCACGCGCCCCACACCACACGCCACACCCCACTCAACCCACCCTCATGCTCGGGAGAAGAATTCATGCTGTGCACCCGCCGCAAACTCCGCACCGCGACGTACGCCCTGGCCGGCACGGTCGCGGCCGCCGCCTCGCTCGCCGCAGGCCCGGCACGCGCCGCCGATGCGCTGCCGTCCCACTGGTGCTACGTCAACGGGGTCGAGGCCCCGCCCGGTGACCGGGTGAAGGGCACCTCGGGCCCCGACGTCATCCTGTGCGAGAACGACGTCGAGAACACGATCATCTACGGCGGCGGCGGCAACGACAACATCCGCGTCAAGGGCATGCTCGTCGACTCCCAGGTCCTCGGCGGCGAGGGCGACGACACGCTCCAGGTCAACAACCTCTACCCGCGCAACGGCAACTCCTCGGTGCGCGGCGGGTCCGGCAACGACACCATCATCACCGCCCTCGTCGTGGGCACGGCCGAGCACGGGGCCACCGTCTACGGCGACCACGGCGACGACAACATCACCACCGGCAGCGTGCTCGGCGAGCCCGGCGAGTACCAGCGCGGCGGCGGCCAGGTCTTCGGCAACGACGGCAGCGACTTCATCCGCACGGGCAACGTCGACCTCGGCGGCCGGATCCTCGGCGGCAGCCAGGCCGACATCATCGAGCCGAAGTCGGTGGGCGCGGAGTCCGCGGGCATCGTCCAGGGCGGCCCGGGCAACGACACCGTCCGCGGTCAGAGCGACTCCGTCCTGACGATCGGCCCCGGCTACGGCCAGGTCGACGGCGGCCTCGGCGCCAACTCCTGCAAGCTGAAGCACTACTCGACCGGCGACCGGGTGCGCAGCTCGGTGGCGAACTGCTCGATGGCGGCGGTCACCGAGGGCGCCGCCCCCGCGGCCCCCTCCACCTCCACCCCGGCGGCGCCGTCCAACTCCACCCCCGCGAAGCCGGCGGCCCCCGCCTCCGCCGTCTCCGCCTCCAAGCCGTCGACGTCGGGCGCCAAGCCGTCGGTCTCGGCTGCCAAGCCGTCCACCACCGCCGCCAAGCCGTCGAAGCAGTCCGCCCCCGCGCGGCCGCAGCGCCGCCCCTGACCCTCAGTCAGCCGAGGGCCGGCGGCCCGGGGGAGCGCCGTGCGTGCGCTCCGTCGACAGGCCGCCGGGCAGCAGGAGCATCGTCAGCACGGCCCCGGCGCTGAAGATCGCCGCCGAGGCCGTGAAGACGGTGTGGTACCCCTCCAGAGCAGCCCGCGCCAGAAGCTCCGGCGCGGGCTGCCGGCCTGCCAGGAAGCGGCTCACCGCCACGGCGGCCAGGGTGCTCATCAGCGCCGTGCCCACGGAGCCGCCGATCTGCCGCATGGCGTTCACCGTCGCCGAACCCACCCCGGCGTCGCGCGGGTCGATGCCCGCCGTGCCCAGGTTCATGGCGGCCGCGGTGATCAGCCCCATGCCCAGGCCCGTGAGCACTTGCCCCGGCAGGACGTCGACCACGTACGGGCCCGTCGCCGACAGGTTCGTCATCCACGTCATCCCGCAGGCCGCGAGCACCATCCCGGTGACGATGCGCGGGCGCCCGCCCACCTTGCCGAGCAGGCCCATGTTGCTGCCGATCGCGCTGATCATGGTGCATCCGGACATCGGCATGAAGGCCAGGCCGGTGTGGGCCGGGCTGTAGCCGCGGGTGTGCTGCAGGTAGTAGGTGAGGAAGAGGAACACCCCGAACATGCCCACGCCCGTGATGAACACGGACGCCAGGGCCGTGGCCCGGACCCGGTCGAGCACGATCCGCAGCGGCAGCAGCGGGTGCGGGCTGCGGCGCTGCCACCAGGTGAACGCGGCGAGCAGCGCGGCGCCGGTGAAGAGGAAGCCCATCGCCTCCGTCCCCTCCCAGCCGTGGGGGCCGGCCGTCGCCAGGCCGTAGACCAGGCAGAACAGCCCCGACGAGCCCAGTACGGTGCCCGGCAGGTCCAGCTTCGGCGGGGCGGCCGGGGCCTGGCGGTGCAACAGCAGCGTCCCGCCCGCGGTGGCGACGCCGGCGAACAGCACGTTCACGTACAGGGTCGAACGCCAGCTCAGGTGCTCGGTGAGGACGCCGCCGAGCAGCAGCCCCACCGCGCCCCCGGAGGCGGCGAGCGACCCGAACACCCCGAAGGCCTTGCCGCGTTCGGCGGGCGAGGAGAACGTCGTGGTCAGCAGCGACAGCGCGGCCGGGGCCAGCAGTGCCGCGAACACGCCCTGCAGCGCCCGCGCCGTGACCAGGACGCCGAAGGTGGCCGCCGCGCCGCCGAGGGCGGAGGCCGCGGCGAAGCCGAGCTGCCCGATCAGGAAGGCCCGGCGGCGGCCGATCAGGTCGGCGAGCCGCCCGCCGAGCAGCAGCAGACTGCCGAAGGCGATGGCGTACGCCGTCACCACCCACTGACGCTGCTGGTCGGAGAAGCCGAGGTCGTCCTGGATGGAGGGCAGCGCGATGTTCACGATGGTGGCGTCGAGGACGACCATGAGCTGGGCGAGCCCGATCACGGCGAGGATCCACCAGCGGCGCGGATCGGGCGGGGCCTGGGCCCCGGCGGCTGCCGGTCCGGGGCCGGTGGTGGGGCCGAAGGTTGGTCCGGGGGCCGGACCGGTCGGTTCTGCGGACATGGCCGTCGCTCCAGGGGTAACGCTCGTCCTCACAGGCGAGAGTGGGTGCGGGCGCGGCTGCGCTCCGGTTCGACGATGCGTGAGTCGGGCCCGCCGCCCGCGCGCCACGCCACGATGCCGCCCGGATGGACCAGCGCCGACGCCCGCTCCCGCTACCCGGAGCGCTTCTTCACCGCGGCCGCGGCCGTGTCCTCGGCGACGGCTCCGGCCGGTGCCGGGCGCCCGGCGTGCAGCTCCAGCGGGCCCGTGCCCCGGTCCCGGGCCCGCAGGCACGCCTTGATCTGCCGCCGCAGCGAGGGCTTGACCAGGTTGCGCAACTCGTCGGGGGCCGCGGCGCGCCAGCGCAGCAGCTCGATCGGGGACAGCCGGATCCGGGCGAGGGTGTCGGCCGCCAGTACCCCGCCGTCGTACAGGAAGCGGATCCGGGCCGGCCGGCCGGGCTTGTGGGACCAGTTCACGCCGAGGAGGCGGCCCGGCTCCAGCTCCAGGCCGAGCTCCTCGCGGACCTCGCGGCGGGCCGCCTCGCGCGGGGTCTCGCCGAGGTCGCTGTCGATGCCGCCGCCCGGCAGGTTCCACCGGCCCGGCCGCCCGTACGAGGGCTCCACCAGCAGGACCCGGCCCGCCGCGTCGGTGAACACCACGCTCGCCGCGGTCAGCGCCTTGGGCCGGACCGCCCGGTGGCTCGCGGAGTCCAGGGCCCCGGCGTGCTCCAGCGCCGCCCGGTGCACCGGGTCCAGGCCGGCCGGAGACCCGGTGTGCGGGAACCCGCCGATGAGGTGGGCGACGGTGCCGGCGTTCAGCGCGGCCAGCCCGGCCCGCAGCCGGGCCGCGGCCCGCTTCGGCAGCACCCCGTACGCCTCCTGCGGCGCGAGCCCGCGCCCTGCCGCGGGCAGTTCCGGCGGCAGCGGCCCGGCCAGCCCGACCAGATGGACGTGGACCACGCAGGCGCGCCCGCCCGGCTCCGCCGCAGGCAGCGAGTCCACGACGAGAAGCCGGCCGGCGGGCGGCACGCCCGGGCCCAGCAGCTCCTCCAGGATGCGGTCCAGCCCCTGCTCCGGTGTCTCGGCGCCCGCGAGGAAGCCGCCCGGAAGGTCCGCCTCCGCCCCCTCGGCGCCGGCCGGCACGAGCACCCGCCCGGCCGGGTCCATGACGATCGCGCAGACGGCCACCAGCGGGCCCGGGGCCCCGGCGGGGGCGGGACGGGCGGGACGGTCGGTCACGGCGTGCTCCCGGGGACGTACGGCGAGGGGCGGGGGGCGGGGGTGGCTGGGCCGGAGCCCCGCAGCGACCGTACCGCCCCCGCGGTCAGGCGCCCGCCAGCAGCATTCCGCCCATCGTGACCATGGTCGCCGCGACGAAGCCGTCGAGCACCCGCCAGGCCGCGGGGCGCGCCAGCACACCGCTGAGCAGCCGGGCCCCGTAGCCCAAGGTGCTGAACCAGGTCAGGCTGGCCAGTCCGGCGCCGATGCCGAAGGCCCAGCGCAGGTCGCCGCGGTCGGCGGCCAGCGAGCCCAGCAGCAGGACGGTGTCCAGGTAGACGTGCGGGTTGAGCCAGGTCATGGCCAGACAGGTCAGCACGGCCCGCCGGCGCGAGGCCGCCGCGGCCCCCTCGGTCTCCAGGGCGGCCCCCGGGGTCGGACGCAGCACCCGCCGGGCGGCGAGCACCCCGTAGCAGACCAGGAAGCCGCCGCCCGCGATGCCGACGGCGGTGAGGGCGGCCGGCCAGGCGGTGACGAAGGCGCCGACGCCGGCGACGCCGAGGGCGATGAGGACCGCGTCGGAGACGGCGCAGATGGCGACCACGGCGAGGACGGCGTGGCGGCGCGCCCCCTGCCGCAGGACGAACGCGTTCTGCGCCCCGATGGCGACGATGAGGGAGAGTCCGGTGCCGAAGCCGGCGAGAGCCGCCGTGATGATGCCGTTGGTCATGCGTTCGACCATATGAGCCGCCTGCGGCGCAGTACAGCTAAGGATTTTTACGTACCCTTAGCATTTGTGATGGACGAGCTTCCTCTGGACCAGGTGCGGACCCTGCTCGCGGTGGTGGACGAAGGCACCTTCGACGCCGCCGCGGCCGCGTTGCACGTGACGCCCTCCGCCGTCAGCCAGCGGGTCAAGGCCCTCGAACAGCGGACCGGGCGGGTCCTGCTGATGCGGACCAAGCCGGTGCGGGCCACCGAGTCCGGGCAGGTGGTCGTCCGCTTCGCCCGGCAGCTGGCCCGCCTCGAACGCGATGCGCGGGCCGAGCTCGGCATGGCGCAGGAGGCGGGCGGCCCGGTGCGGCTGCCCATCGCCGTCAACGCCGACTCGCTCGCCACCTGGTTCCTGCCCGCGCTGACCCGGGTGCCGCAGGACCCGCCGGTCTTGTTCGAGCTGCACCGCGAGGACGAGTCCCACACGACGGCCCTGCTGCGCGAGGGCCAGGTGATGGCGGCGGTCACCTCCTCACCCGATCCGGTGGCGGGATGCACCGTGCGCCGGCTGGGCCTGGCGCGCTACCTGCCGGTCGCGAGCCCGGGGTTCGCCGCCCGGCACCTGAGCGGCCGGGGCGGTCTGCCGCGGGCGCTGCGCGAGGCACCGGTGATCGTGTTCGACCGGCGGGACGTGCTGCAGGACACCTTCGTCCGGGCGCTGACGGGGGAGGGCGACGCCGGGGCCGGCGCCGGGCCCCTGCGCCACCACGTGCCCACCTCGGAGGGGTTCTGCGACGCGGTCGCCGCCGGCCTGGGCTGGGGGCTGGTGCCGGAGCCGCAGGCCGCGCCGCTGCTCCGTTCCGGTGGGCTGGAACTGCTCGTGCCGCGGCGGCCGCTGGACGTCCCGCTGTACTGGCAGCAGTGGAAGCTCGACTCGCCGGCGCTGTCGACGGTGGCCGAGGTGGTCGCCGCCGCGGCGGCCGAGGCCCTGCTGCCGCCGGGGTCCCCGTAAGCTGCGGGCATGGACTCCTACACGATCGGCCAGGCGGCGCGGCTGCTCGGCGTGAGCGTCGACACGGCCCGCCGCTGGGCGGACGCCGAACGCTTCCCCACCCGCCGGGAGGGCACCCGGCGGATGGTGGACGGGCCGGACCTGGCCGCGTTCTGCGTGGAGGTCGCGCAGGAGGGCGGCGGCGACGGCGAGGAGGCCCCGTACACCTCGGCGCGCAACGCCTTCCCGGGCATCGTCACCGCGGTCACGCTCGGCGACGTCGCGGCCCAGGTCGAGATCCAGGCCGGACCCCACCGCGTGGTGTCGCTCCTGACCCGCGAGGCGGTGGAGGAGCTGGGCCTGGAGGTCGGCGCCCGCGCCGTGGCCCGCGTCAAGTCCACCAGCGTCTTCGTCGACCGCGCCTGACGCTCCACCGACCTTCGAAGCCGAGGTCCGGCAAATTCAGCCTCGCCGGCGTTTGAGGCGCGGGTTTGGGCCGCAGCCCCAGCAACCCCCACCCCGTCGGCCTTCGCAGCCGGGCCCGGCCATCTCGGCCCCGCCGGCCTTCGAAGCCGGGGTCCGGCCATTCCAGCCTCGCCGGCGTTTGAGGCGCGGGGTTTGGGGCGGAGCCCCGAGGAACCCGGCTCCGCCGGGCACCGGGCTGCGCCCGGACCCTGGCCCCGGACTTCGTCCGGGGGACCTCCACTCAAACGCCGGCGAGGCGAATTGGCCGGACCCCCGTCCAGAGGCAGGCGGCCTGCATCTCGGGGGCGCAAAAGCCGGCGGGGCGAAGGCCCGGTCGCGGCGGGGCCGGACCAGGGGCGGCGGGGGGCCGGCCGGTGGCGGTGGCAGACTGGCCGGTGATCCGCCGAAGGGAAGTCACACCGTTGTCCATGTTCAGCAACCTGCGCCGGGCCGTGCGCCGCGGCTACCGGCGGGCCGTAGACCTCAGCCACCCGGCCCGCTCCCCGCTCGGCAGCGCCGTGGTCAACTGCATCGTCTACGAGGACGGCGTACGCCAGGACGGCTGCGCCGAGGTCGAGGAGGCGCTGCGGCGGGTCCGCAAGACCGGCGACGGGTTCGTCTGGATCGGCCTGCACGAGCCCTCGCAGGAGGAGCTCGCCGGCCTCGCGCAGCTGTTCGGGCTGCACCCGCTCGCCGTCGAGGACGCCGTGCACGCGCACCAGCGCCCCAAGGTGGAGCGGTACGACGACATACTGTTCGCCGTCTTCAAGACCGTGCGCTACGTCGAGCACGAGGAACTCACCGCCACCAGCGAGGTGGTGGAGACCGGCGAACTGATGGCCTTCACCGGCGAGGACTTCGTCATCACCATCCGCCACGGCGGCCGCGGCACGCTCGGCCCGGTCCGCGAGAGCCTGGAGGCGGCCCCGGAGCAACTGGCCAAGGGCCCGGCGGCCGTCCTGCACGCGATCGCCGACCACGTCGTCGACGACTACGTCGCCGTCACCGACGCGGTGCAGAGCGACATAGACGCCGTCGAGACCGCCGTGTTCAGCGAGTCCGGCGGCCGCGGCGACGCGGGCCGCATCTACCAGCTCAAGCGCGAACTGCTGGAGCTGCGCCGCGCGGTGGCCCCGCTGGGCCGGCCGCTGGAGCAGCTGGCCACGCAGCCGATACAGGCGATCCCGGCGGAGGCCCGCGCCTACTTCCGCGACGTCGCCGACCACCTGACCCGGGCGACCGACCAGATCAACGCGTACGACGCCCTCCTGGACTCCATCCTCCAGGCGCACCTCGCCCAGGTGACCGTCGCGCAGAACGAGGACATGCGCAAGATCACGGCGTGGGCGGCGATCGTCGCCGTGCCGACCATGGTCTGCGGGGTCTACGGCATGAACTTCGACCACATGCCGGAGCTGCACTGGACGTACGGCTATCCCGTCGTGCTCGGCGTGATGGGCCTGGCCTGCTTCGCCATCCACCGCGGCTTCCGCCGCAACGGCTGGCTGTGAGAGGGCGGATGACGGAGCGTCCGGCGACCGAGCGTCTGATCTGACCTCCCTCCCGTAGTCGGAACGGGGGCGAAGTGCGCGGCACTTCGCCCCCGTTCTGCTGCGGACGGCCGAATTCCGGTGGGGCTGAGGCCGATCGCAGGGGCTTGAGGCGGCGCAAATCCCAGTAGTAAAGTTTCCTAACGAAGCGCCCGAGCCTCAACTCACCCCTGGAGGCCTTGTGTTCACCCTTCCCCGCACGAAGACCGCGATCGGCGCCGCCCTATTGGGCGGCGTCCTCCTCGCCGCACCGCTGCTCACCGTCCACGCCACCGCAGCCCCAGTGGCGGACGCAGCGGCGGCAAGTGCCGTGCGCACCAAGGCCGTCGGGCTCGACGACCCGGCGAAGAAGGACATCGCGATGCAGATCGTCTCCAGCGCGGAGAACTCCTCGCTGGACTGGAAGGCCCAGTACAAGTACATCGAGGACATAGGCGACGGCCGCGGCTACACCGCCGGCATCATCGGCTTCTGTTCCGGCACCGGCGACATGCTCGACCTCGTCGAGTACTACACCCAGGCCAAGCCGGGCAACGTCCTCGCCAAGTACCTCCCGGCCCTGCGCAAGGTCAACGGCAGCGACTCGCACGCCGGCCTCGACCCGAACTTCACCAAGGACTGGACGAAGGCCGCCCAGGACCCCGAGTTCAGGAAGGCCCAGGACCACGAGCGCGACCGGGTGTACTTCAACCCCGCCGTCAAGCAGGGCAAGTCCGACGGGGTCGGCGTCCTCGGCCAGTTCGTCTACTACGACGCCATCGTCATGCACGGCGACGGCTCCGACTCCACCTCCTTCCGCAACATCCGCAAGCGGGCCCTGTCCAAGGCCAAGCCCCCCGCGCAGGGCGGCAGCGAGACCGCATGGCTGAACGCCTTCCTCGACGCCCGCGTCTGGGCCATGAAGCAGGAGGAGGCCCACAGCGACACCAGCCGCGTGGACACCGCCCAGCGGGTCTTCCTGAAGAAGGGCAACCTCACCCTCGACACCCCGCTCGAATGGAAGGTCTACGGCGACTCCTACCGCATCGGCCAGCCGCCGCCGCGGGGCGTCCTGGCCGGAACCGGCGCGTCCAAGGGCACGGGTTGATGCCTGCGAAGTCGCAGAGCCGTAACGATGTGTGTCCCGACCCCTCGGCCGCGCCGGTCACAACTCCCCTCATACCGGGGAAGTCGCGCACGTCGAACGGCACAAATCGGCTCCCGCGCCTCGTCTGAGGCCTCCCGTCACCCGTATTTCGTCACGTTGTGTGACAACGGACCACCCGTGGGTCCCAAGTGGCGCCCGATAGGGATGTGTTTCGCCGCGGAAGCCTGTGAAAGCGGGCCTTCGGGCGGGTTGTGAAGTGGCTTGACCGCCACGTAAGCGGGGCATAAGTTCTGCCCCGGCTTGCTCCAGCAGGACGGGCCGTCGAACCGTCCTCAGGGGGGACTCGTGCACCACTACACCGACGTTTTGAAGAAGTACGCCGTCTTCTCCGGCCGCGCCCGCCGGCAGGAGTTCTGGATGTTCTTCCTGCTCAACATGGCCGCCGCGATCGTGGTCCTGATCGTCGACAGCATCATCGGCGCCAGCGGGATCCTGTACGGCCTGTACTTCCTGGCCGTCCTCGTCCCGACCATCGCCCTCACCGTGCGCCGCCTGCACGACCTCGGCAAGTCCGGCTGGTGGTACTTCATCGGCCTCGTCCCCCTGGTCGGCGGCATCTGGCTGCTCGTCCTCCTCGCGACCGAGGGTCAGCCGCAGCCGAACCAGTACGGCCCGAACCCGAAGGCCGTCCAGGCCTGATCTGCCGCCCGCAGGCACGCCGCAGCGCCCGAGCGCCGCACCGGCTGGAAACAGCCGGTGCGGCGCTCGCGCCGTTCCCGGCCGACTCTTGCCCGCCCCCACCCGCCACGCAGGGTGACACGCGTCTCGTCCGGCTTGTCGGCAGGGGCTGTCCAGATGGGCCCGATCACGAGATATCTTGATGTCGAGCAATGTTGCAGACGAGAGACGCAGACTGTGGAGCGGAGCATCCGGTGACTGACTCGACCATCATCTACACGCACACTGACGAGGCCCCGGCCCTCGCGACGTATTCCTTCCTGCCTGTGATCCAGGCCTACGCGTCGACGGCCGGTGTGAATGTCGAGACCCGTGACATCTCCCTGGCCGGTCGCATCATCGCCAGCTTCCCGGAGCACCTCGAGGAGGGCCAGCGCATCGCCGACGCCCTCGCCGAGCTCGGCGAGCTGGCGAAGACGCCGGAAGCCAACATCATCAAGCTGCCCAACATCTCGGCCTCGATCCCGCAGCTGAAGGCCGCGATCGCCGAGCTCCAGGGCCAGGGCTACGCGCTCCCGGACTACCCGGACGACCCGAAGACCGACGAGGAGCGCGAGATCCGCGCCCGCTACGACAAGGTCAAGGGCAGCGCCGTCAACCCGGTCCTGCGCGAGGGCAACTCCGACCGCCGCGCCCCCGGCTCGGTGAAGAACTACGCCAAGGCCCACCCGCACCGCATGGGCGCCTGGACCTCCGAGTCCAAGACCAACGTGGCCACGATGGGCGAGAACGACTTCCGGTCCACCGAGAAGTCCGCCGTCATCGCCGAGGCCGGCGCCCTGCGCATCGAGCACGTCGCCGCCGACGGCGCCGTCACCGTGCTGCGCGAGTCCGTACCGGTCCTGGCCGGCGAGGTCGTCGACGCCTCCGTCATGCGCGTCGACGCCCTGCGCACCTTCCTCTCCGAGCAGGTCGCCCGCGCCAAGGCCGAGGACGTGCTGTTCTCCGTGCACCTCAAGGCCACGATGATGAAGGTCTCCGACCCGATCGTCTTCGGCCACGTCGTGCGCGCCTTCTTCCCGCAGACCTTCGCCAAGTACGGCGAGGTCCTGGTCGCCGCCGGCCTGTCCCCGAACGACGGCCTCGGCGCGATCCTGAACGGCCTGGAGTCCATCCCGCACGGCCTCGGCGCCGAGATCAAGGCCTCCTTCGACGCCGAGCTCGCCGAGGGCCCGGCCCTGGCCATGGTCGACTCGGACAAGGGCATCACCAACCTGCACGTCCCGTCCGACGTCATCGTCGACGCCTCCATGCCGGCCATGATCCGCACCTCCGGCCACATGTGGGGCCCGGACGGCCAGGAGGCCGACACCCTCGCCGTCCTCCCGGACAGCAGCTACTCCGGCGTGTACCAGGCCGTCATCGAGGACTGCCGCGCCCACGGCGCCTTCGACCCGTCCACCATGGGCTCCGTCCCGAACGTCGGCCTGATGGCGCAGAAGGCCGAGGAGTACGGCTCCCACGACAAGACCTTCGAGATCGCCGCCGCCGGCACGGTCCGCCTGGTCGACGCCGCCGGCAATACCGTCCTGGAGCAGGAGGTGTCCGAGGGCGACATCTTCCGCGCCTGCCAGACCAAGGACCTGCCGATCCAGGACTGGGTCAAGCTCGCCGTCACCCGCGCCCGCGCCACCGGCGCCCCGGCCGTCTTCTGG
Organism: Streptomyces sp. NPDC032472; assembly: GCF_040636955.1. NCBI lineage: Bacteria > Bacillati > Actinomycetota > Actinomycetes > Kitasatosporales > Streptomycetaceae > Streptomyces > Streptomyces sp. NPDC032472. The sequence goes on along the minus strand of NZ_JBEZVK010000031.1, from coordinate 6,630 downwards.
CTCGACGAGACCCGCGCCCACGACGCGCAGCTGATCGCCAAGGTCAACACCTACCTCGCCGACCACGACACCGAGGGCCTGACCATCAAGGTCCTCTCCCCGGTCGAGGCCACCAAGTTCTCCCTGGAGCGCATCCGCCGCGGCGAGGACACCATCTCGGTCACCGGCAACGTCCTGCGCGACTACCTGACCGACCTCTTCCCGATCCTGGAGCTGGGCACCAGCGCCAAGATGCTGTCGGTCGTCCCGCTGATGGCGGGCGGCGGCCTCTTCGAGACGGGCGCCGGTGGCTCCGCCCCGAAGCACGTCCAGCAGCTGGTCAAGGAGAACTACCTGCGCTGGGACAGCCTGGGCGAGTTCTTCGCCCTCGCGGCCAGCTTCGAGCACCTCGCCACCACCACGGGCAACGCCCGCGCCCAGGTGCTGGCCGACACCCTCGACCGCGCGACCGGCACCTTCCTCAACGAGGACAAGTCGCCGACCCGCCGCGTCGGCGGCATCGACAACCGCGGCAGCCACTTCTACCTGGCCCTGTACTGGGCCCAGGAGCTGGCCGCGCAGAGCGACGACGCCGCGCTGGCGTCCGCGTTCGCCCCGCTCGCGAAGACCCTGGCCGAGCAGGAGCAGAACATCGTCGCCGAGCTGATCGCGGTCCAGGGCTCCCCGGCCGAGATCGGCGGCTACTACCAGCCCGACCCGGCCAAGGCCGCGGCCGTCATGCGCCCGTCCGCGACCTTCAACCAGGCGATCGCGACCCTGGCGTAAGGACCCGCAGCACAGGTCAGGGGTTCCGCCCCGGTCGGCAGCCGCCGGCCGGGGCGGACCCGTGTCCGCATCGGAAACCCGCTTGCGGCCGGTGCCCGCGCGGGGTTACGAAGACCCGGTGATCCAGGGACGACTGGCCGGGCTGCGCGCCCGGCACGCCGACGACGTCGCCGTACTCCACGCCGAGCTGTACGAGGACGTGCCGACCCGCTCGCGCGCCGACTCGCGGCCGTGGCGGCCGCTGCCCGCCGACGGCGGGCACTCCCCGTACGAGTCCGCGGCCCCGGCCGACCACGCGGCGGTGTTCTCCGTCGTCGACCGCGCCTCCGGCGAGCTCGCGGGAGAGGCCCTGCTGTGGGGCATCGACACCCACAACCGCAGCGCCCACCTCGGCATCTCGCTGCGCCCCGGCAGCCGAGGCCGGGGGATCGGCGCGGAGGTCGTGCAGCTGCTGTGCCACTACGGGTTCACCGTGCGCGGGCTGCACCGGCTCCAGGTGGACACCCTCGCCGACAACACCGCGATGATCGGCGCCGCCCGGCGGGCCGGATTCACCCTGGAGGGGACCCTGAGGCGCTCGGCCTGGGTGTCGGGGGCCTTCGTCGACGAGGTGGTCCTGGGCCTGCCGGTCGACGAGTGGCAGCAGCCGAACGACCGCGACGACCACGACGACCACCACGACCGCCAACTGTGAGCACTGGCGCAGCAGTTGCAGTTGCGTTAGCGTGCCGCCGGGGGTCGTGGGGGGAGACCGGGTGGCACGTCGGCGTCGCGACGAGAGGTCCCGCGGGGGCCGTCTGCTGACGGGCGGTGCCGTGGCCCTCGCGGGCTGCCTGCTGTCGCTGCCGGCCGTCCTGCCGGACCTGGGCGGCGTGTCGGTGACGGGGCCTGAGAGGTGGACCCTGCTGTACGGCGTCCCCGTCGCGATGGCCCTCGTCCTGGCCGCCGTCGCCGGGCGGGGCGCGCGGTTCGTGTGGTGGCTCTTCCTCGTCCGGACGGCGGTCCTGCTCGCCGTGGCCGCCTGCGCCGTCCTCGCCGTCGAGGCACGGGTGGCGGGGCAGCCGGGGAACGTACGGGCCACGGCCGAGGGCGCCGCCGCGGGGCTGGCCGCGCTCGTCGTCCACCTGGGCGTGCGGGGGTGGGACAGGCGGCGCGGGGCGCGGCCGCTGCCCGGCGAGGTGTGGCTGGCCATGGTGCCGCTGCGGGAGGACCCCGAGCGGCAGCTGCGGCACTACTGCGTGGTGCTGGACATCGGCTCCGGCGCCGCCCGCGTCGCCCAGATCACCAGCAAGGACAAGGACGGGCGCCGCGACCACATCCGGATCCCGAACGACGGCTGGGACAAGGTGTCCGGCCGGGCGCACTGGGTGGAGATCGGGCGGGAGCCGCGGGTGGTGCCGTACCGGAGGTTCCTCAAGTCCCGCCCCCAGGGCCGCTGCCCGGCCGGCGTCTGGACCCAACTCCAGTCCCGCCGCCCGGCCCCGCCCCCACCCCCACCCCTGAAACGCTTCCTGTCCCGCCTCCGCAGCTGACCCCGGCCACTTCATCCCCTGCCGGCTTCCTCAGCCGGGCCATTCCAGCCCCGCCGGCGTTTGAGGCGCGGGGTTTGGGGCGGAGCTCCAGGCAACCCGGCTCCGCCGGGTACCGGGCTCTGCCCGGACCCGCGCCTCAATCGCCGGCGAGGCTGGTTTTGCCGGGCCCAGGCTTCGCTTTCGAAGCGGTGGGCAAATTCAGCCCCGCCGGCGTTTGAGGCGCGGGGTTTGGGGCCGGGCCCCAAGGGACCCGGCTTCGCCGGGCAGCCGTTACAGGCGGTGGACGCGTTCCGCGGGGAGGCACAGGGGGAGGCGCCCGGCGGCCAGGATGCGGACGCCGGGGGCCGCGTCGAGCAGGCCGCGGAGCCAGGCCCTCGCGGCAGGGGTCAGCAGGTCGGCCCCGTCCAGGACCAGCAGGATGTCCCGCTCGGCCAGCCAGGACACGGCGTTCGCCGTCCCACACCCCGGCACACACCCCAGCGCAGCCGTCAGCTCCCGCACCCCGAAGGCCCGGTCGAGGGCCACGACGGCCACTCCGTCGCAGAAGTTCGACGACAGCCGCGCAGCGATCTCCCGCACCAGCAGGCTCCGCGGTTCCCGGAACCGCCCGGTGACGGTGAGCACCCGGCCGCGCCGCACGGCGGTGAGCAGTCGGGACAGCTCGGCGGACGTCGCCGGCAGCGTTCCGGCGCGCCCCGGTTCCCTCATCGGCACGATGCCCCCCATTGCATGCGTGTCCATGGCGCGGCCCAGGGTTCCTTCGCGCCGCGTAGCGACGATTATGCGCCAGCACCGCGACAGGACCAGGGGAATGGCACATTCCGTATCACCGCCCACCGCACCGCCCCCACCGCCCGCCCCGCACGGGACACCGCTCAGCCGATGCCCTGCCGATCAGGCTGCAGCGCGAACGCCGCGCGCAGCGGACTCGGCGCGGCCGTCCACACGGCCTCCTCCAGCAGGTCCCGATGGCGCCGGACCGGCTCCCGCCGCTCCGGCGGGGCGAGCTGCTCCAGATCGTCCAGGCAGGCCGCGATCCGCCGGGTGACCTGCACCGACCCCACCCCGTAGTCCCGGATCTCGGTGAGAGCCAGGTCCAGCAGCTCCGGCCAGCTCGGCAGCGTCTCCACCAGCCGCACCGCGCCGCCCCGGCCGCGGTGGTGGGCCCGCCCCAGCGGCTGCCCCGCCAGCGCGGTCAGCAGCACCTGGATCCGGTCCAGCGACTGCACCGCCGTGGTGGGGTCGTTGACCGCCGGCGACAGGGCGCGGGCCGCGATGTCCGCGAGCTGGCGGATCCCGAACGAGAGGTCCTGCTCGGTGGTGCGCTCCGCCCCGATGTCCAGTGCCGCCTGCAGCGCGTCGTCCGACGGCGTCGGCCCGCCGGTGACCCGGAACAGCGGCGTGTACGGCACCAGGAAGTCCCCGATCCGCGGGATCAGGTGCAGCACCAGCCCGGCGCGCTCGGCCAGCGCCACCAGCCGCTCCACGTCCACGGCCTGCAGCACGCCGGGCCGCCAGACGTGCAGCACCACGCTGCCGCCCGGATCCGGCGGCGGATCGGCCTCCGGTTCGCCGTCCTGCCCCGGCAGCGTCGGCTCGGCGCTCTCGCGGATCAGCGCGAGGCTCTCCTCACCGACGTGGTCCATGACGTACGTGACCCGCATCAGCCGGATGGTGGAGTGCACGTAGACGACGAACAGCACGAGGCTGAGCACCACGAAGCCCATGGCGAGCGAAGCGCCCACGTACGGCACCACGGCATCGGCCGCACCGGCCGAAGCCGTGTACTCCTTCTGGAGCCGCAGCGTGTAGAGGAAGGTGCACAGGAACACCGCAAGGGTCAGCTTCGTGACCCGGCTCTCGACGTACAGCCGCAGGACGCGCGGCGAGAACTGGCCGGCGGCCATCTGCAGCGCCACGAGGGTGATCGAGAAGACAACGCCGATGAACGTCAGCATCGCCGAGCTCATCGACGTGACCGCGCCCTTGGCCGAGGCCCCGAGGTCCGCAGCGGTCCGCAGGAACCACAGGTCGGCGAGGTCGACGGCGGTCCACCGCGCGTCGAGGTCGTGGATGAACGTGTCGGTCTGCACGACCGCCGTGGCCAGTAACCAGCCCAGCAGCAGCCCCGCGAACGGAACGAAGAGGAAGGAGTTGCGCATGCGTTTGCGCAGCGTCGGGAACGGACCGCGGCTGCGCCGCACGACGGTCATCGCCATGCATGTCAAGTTAGCCCCGGCAGGGCGGCGGACGCGGCTACGCTGCACCGCGCGCCGTACGTGCCGCGGTTGTCCGGCAGCCGCTCATCGGCTCTACTGCTCTTCGGCCCGGTACGCGGGGCACGTTCGAGGGGGAGGCGGCGGCGATGACGGCGGACCGGACGCAGACGAAACGGGCCGCGCACCGGCGCCGCCGCGGCTTTCACGGCCGGCCCCTGGTGACCTTGCTCCTGGCGGTGTTCCTCCTCGGGGTCTGCGCCGCCACCGGCATCGCCGGGGACCCCTTCACCGCCGGCTCGGGGCGGGGAGCCGGCGCCGCGCCCCGCACCGGCGGGCCCCGGTCCGCCGGCCCGGACACCGGCGCCGCCCCCGGCCCCGCCGCCCCGGACGCGGGCGACACCGCCGACCAACGGCCTGCGGACGCCCTGCCGTTCGACCTGCCCGAACCGACCGCACTGCGCGCCGCCGCCGGACCCGGCCGGAAGCTGGTGTTCGCCCACTACTTCACTCCGTACCCGCTCTCCCTCGACAACGCGAGGGCCGACGAGGACTACTACACCCGCCACTACCTCGACCCCGCCGGCGAGAACGGCAAGCACCGCAGCTACGGCGGCCTGCTGCGCGACCGGCCGCTGCCCGTCCGGCCCAAGGGCGGCGACTGGGAACTGGCCAACCTCCGCCAGGAGGTGCGCACCGCCCGCGCAGCCGGCCTCGACGGGTTCACCCTCGACCTGCTGTCCCTGTCCGGCCCGCACTGGCAGCGGGCCAACCTGCTGCTCCAGGCCGCCCGTTCCGTCGACCCCGCCTTCACGGTCATGCTGATGCCGGACATGACCTCCCTGACCACCGACGACCCGGCCGTGCTCGCCGACGCCGTCGCCGCCCTCGGCAGGGCGCCGGCCGCCCACCGCCTCGGCGACGGCCGGCTCGTCGTCTCCCCGTTCAAGGCGGAGGCGAAGGACCCGGCCTGGTGGCAGAGGTTCGCGGACCTGATGCAGTCCCGGCACGGCATCCGTACCGCCCTCGTCCCGACGTTCCTCGACTTCGAGGCCCACCACGCCCGGTTCGCGCCGATCAGCCACGGCTTCTCCGAGTGGGGCTCGCGCAGCTACACCGGCCAGGACGGCGCCACCCGCAACGCGCAGCGGACGCACGCCGCGGGCAGGATCTGGATGCAGCCGGTGTCCGTCCAGGACGCCCGCCCCAACCAGGGCGTCTACGACGAGGCCGGCAACACCGCCACCCTGCGCGCCACCTGGAACCACGCCATCGACGACGGCGCCGACTGGGTCCAGCTGACCACCTGGAACGACTACTCCGAAGGCAGCCAGTTCGCGCCCTCCCTGCACAACGGCCACGCCTACCTCGACCTCACCTCGTACTACCTCACCCGGTTCAAGACCGGCAGCTGGCCGCGGATCGTCCGGGACACCTTGTACATGTCCTCCCGCACCCAGTTCGCGGCCGCCGCCCCCACCGGCGGCCAGTCGCTGCGGATGTCCCTGCGCAAGGGCAGCGCCGCGTCCCGCGACACGGTGGAGGTGCTCAGCTTCCTGACCGCCCGGGCGACCGTACGCACGCGGACGGGCCCGGCCGAGGAGGCGTACGAGGCCCCGGGCGGAGTCCACTCCGCGCTGCTGCCGCTGCGCCCGGGGACCAGCTCGGCGGTCGTCGTCCGCGACGGGGAGGTCGGCGCCGCGGCGGAGCTGCCCTACCCGGTGGAGGGCACGACCACCGTCCAGGACCTCCAGTACCACGCCACCACCAGCGGCCGCCGACAACCGGCCCAACCCACCCCCACCGACACCTGAGCCCCAGGCCCTGCCGACTCCGCCCCTGCCCCCCTCAGAGCGGCACGGGACCTACCGGCCCACAGCCCCGCCTTCCCTTTCGAAGCCGAGGGGTCGGCAATTCCAGCCTCGCCGGCGTTTGAGGCGCGGGGTCTGGGGCGGAGCCCCAGGAATCCCGGCTCCGCCGACCCCTGTGACGGGGGTCCGGCACATCCAGCCTCGCCGGCGTTTGAGGCGCGGGGTCTGGGGCGGAGCCCCAGCAAGGCCGGGCGCAGCCCCCGGCCCGCAGCTGGGCCAGGGGCTGGCGCGTCCCGCCCCAGCCGA
>NZ_JBEZVK010000030.1:0-92571 GCF_040636955.1 Streptomyces sp. NPDC032472 | reverse complement strand
CCCGCCACGGAAAAACGAAGACTGCCGGGAAACCCCCAAAAGAACGGCACGGTCCAAGGTCAAAGGGACGGCGCATCAGAGATGCGCGCCGGGACCGGGCCCGGCAGCCCGGGCATCCGGCCCAGCACCCGGCCGATCCGGGGCAAGGGAGCCCTGCACCAAAGCACGACCAGACCACCCAAGCGCACCAGATCGCCACGCGCTCCTCACGTCTTGGCGTCCGACGACCGTCTGGGGCCGATACCCGCACCAAATGCCAACCAGAGCACCGCCCGAGGACAATCAGGCGCACCAGATCGCTACGCGCTGCCCAGGTCCCGGCGTCCGGCGGCCGTCTGGGGCCGGTCATAAGCGGGCGCGACGTTCTCGACGGCGGTCGTGAACTCTCGGCCGGAGGCGCCGCGGATGTAGGCCAGTTCCACCCAGCGCTGGTGAGCGGGGGAGTGCGAGACGTTCTCGTTGATCACGGCCATCAGCTCGCCCTCGGCACCGGAAGCGATATCCCGCACGCGGCGCCGGAGGAGACGGTGCGGCACGTATTCGTACCGCTCATTCATGCGGCGCCTCCTCGAGGGAGTCTAGGAAGCGCTCCCACCCGCGGCGGGCACGGTTGAGAAGGGCCTGGCTGGGTGTGGGGGTGGATTCCAGTGGGAGCCAGGGTGAGTCCGGTGCGAGTTCGCCGCCGGTATGGATGGTGTGGTCGGTCATGGGTCGCTTCCTGCCGTGGTCAGCGGGCGGGATCCCCCAGCGGTGTTCCTGCTGGGATATGCAGAGTCGCCCTGAGGAAGGCCTGAATCGAGGACTTTCCTGTGGCCTTCTGATGCCTATTTAGGGACCTTATTTGGCCCGTTGGGGGAGGAGGTGGCGCTGTGGAGGACTTGCTGGGACAGTGGTCATCTACCCGGCAGCGTACGGAGGTTGAGTGTGGCAAGGTCGCCTGGGAACGTCCGGTTCAAGGCCGCCCGTATGGCTGCCGGTTACGTCTCGCAGCAGGCTCTCGTCGAGGCCCTCGCCGAACGAGGGGTCTCCATCGACGTGCGTCAGGTCAGGAGGTGGGAATCCGACACGCCGCCGTGGCCCTACGTCGGAGCGCAGCAGGCGCTGACCGAATTGCTCGGGCAGGACATCGAGGCTCTGGGGTTCACCCCGCCGGTTGGGCACGATCGGACGCTGACGAGTCGTCGTGCGCGGATTCCCCACCTGAGGGCGTCCGTGCAGAATTCCGCGACGATGCAGCCGAGCAGTGCGTCCGCCGACTATCTGGCCGTAACCCGAGCGCACCGGCGGCTGTACTGGTCGGTGGCTCCGACCGTGCTGCACCCTGCAGTCAGTGCTCACGCCGTGCTCGGTGAAGCCCTGCTCCCGGCCACGGCGGGTGCCACACGGCAGGCTCTCGCCGGGGCGCTGGCGGAATCCTTCCTCTTGGCAGGCCGCATCGAGTTCTTCGACCTGCGCGAGCCCCAGCAGGCCGGTGAGACATGGCTCCGCGCCCTCCAAGCCGCCGGAGAGGCAGATGATTCGCTCCTCGGCGCTGCGGTCCTGGCCCATATGGCCTTCGTGCCGGGATGGGGCGGCGATCGTGACGGTGCTGCCGAGCGGATGGTGATGGCCCGGACCTACGCCCGCCGGGGGCCGGCCTCCGCCGAATTCCTGGCGTGGCTGGACGCCGTCGAGGCGGAGTGCGAGACACGTTGCGGACGAACCCGCACGGCACTGAACCTGATCGCCCACGGCGAGGATGTCCTGGCCGGTGGGTCGGAGCACGCCTCGCCGGAATGGATGGACTGGTTCAGCGCGGTCCGGCTGGCCGCGTTCAAGGGGAACACTCAGCTCATCGCCGGGCACCTTCCGCAGGCCCGGGAGACCCTCCTGAACGTGCTGCACGCTCTTCCCGCCGACGCGGACAAACAGCGCACCGTGATCCTCGCCGACCTGGCTGCGGTCGAGGCTGCGGCCGGGGCACCCGAGGCTGCCTGCGCCTTCGCCGTGCGCGCTCTCGAACAGCTCGAAACGCACTGGTATGCGACCGGCGTGGAGAGGGTCCGCGAGGCGCGGCGGGCACTCACCGAGTGGCAGCACGAGGAGTGCGTACGCGACCTCGACGACCGCCTGTACGGCTGGGCGGCAACCCTCAGCGCGCTGACCCGTTGAACCCGGCGATCCGACCGGGGAGCTCCAGGAGGCTGTTGATCCTGAAAGTCGGCAGTTCCACGGCCTCAGCCGACTGCCACTGGATGGTGGCCCACGGCCCGCGTCGAATCAGGGCGCTATGCATGCCTGCGGCGACCGCTGGGCGCAGATCATTGTCGACCCGGTCGCCCACATAGAGGATCTCCTCCGGAGCAAAGGGCACGACCTTCGCGACACGGACGAAGAACTCGGGGTCGGGCTTGCTGGCGCCCCAGTCGTCCGAGGTGCCGATCAGATCGACGTCCGAGGAGAAGAGGTCGCGCAGGATCCCCCCGGCGCGAACGGTCTGATTGCCGGCGATGCCCAGCCACAGGCCGTCGGCCCGCAGCTGCGCCAGGGCGGGGCGAACGTCCGCGTACAGGTCGCCCTCGTCGAAATGCTCGGGCTGCCCCGCAGCTGCACGGGCCTCGCGCTGCTCGTCCAGGTCGAAGCCAGGCCGGAAGACCTGAAATGTCGCGCGGTAGTCGCGACCCTGCGCGATGACGGCGCCGAACATCGCGGCAAAGGTGTGTCGCGGTACACCGAGCCAGTCGGCCCAGGTGCCGTACTCCCGCGTCTCGTCCACCAGGCACTCGCCCACGTCGAAAACCACAGCCCGAATCGTCATACGGGCACCCTAGCCCCCGGACTCGGCGCCGATACCCAGGATTTGGACCGCCCACGTCCATGGCGGTAAGCGGATCACCTGGGCTCGACCGCGTGACTGGGCCACTGGCTGCCGTCTTCCGCCGGGAGGAAGAACAGTCAGCCCGGCGTGACGTGGTAGGCACTTTCGCAGCCGGCGACGTCCGGGCCAGCCCCAGACGGACTGCAGACGCCGAGATGACAGGAGCGCGTAGCGATCTCATGCGCCTGACTGTCCTCGGGCGGTGCTCTGGTTGGCATTTGGTGCGGGTATCAGCCCCAGACGGTCGTCGGACGCCGAGACCAGGGGAGCGCGTAGCGATCTGGCGCGCCAAGGGTGCTGCGGGGCTGGTCTGGGCGCTGGGCCGGATGCCCGGTCTGCCGGGCCCGACTCGCCGCGCATCTCTGATGGGGCCGCTCCTGTGACGTTGGACCGTGCCGTTCTTTTGGGGGTTTCCCGGCAGTCTTCGTTTTTCCGTGGCGGGACGGCCTGTCAAGAGTGGCCGAAGGCCATCGCGCAGCGACGCGACCGCAGGGAGCGCTCTTGACAGGCCGGCCCGACGCGGAAGGACGATGAGACTGACGGGAAGCCCCCCATACCTACTCTGATGCGGGGTGAGTGGATCCCGTCCTCCCGTCCTTCTGGCTCCGGACCCCCGGGGCGGCGGGTGGGCAGCCGCGGGCCCGCCCCCGGCGGCTCGAGGGGGTGAAAGTGCCGCCCCGCAAGCCCACGTAAAACCTTCCTCACCGCCCCACCCCGCAGGCACCACCAGCGGCGATGGGTCGTATCGTGGTGCCGGACGGGCGCCCGCACGGTCCGTCTTGCCGCTCCAGCGCAGCAGCGGCCCGCCGTACACACCACGCCGCACCAGGAGCCGCACCGCCATGGCACACCCGGCACACCCCGCCTACCCCGTAGGTCTCCGCCTCGCCGGCCGCCGCGTCGTCGTCATCGGCGGCGGCCAGGTCGCCCAGCGCCGCCTGCCCGCCCTCGTCGCGGCCGGCGCCGACGTCCTCCTGATCTCCCCGTCCGCCACGCCCTCCGTGGACGCCATGGCCGAGACCGGCGAGATCCGCTGGGAGCGCCGCCGCTACCAGGACGGCGACCTCGACGGCGCCTGGTACGCGCTGATCGCCACCCGGGACCGGGAGGCCAACGACCGTGCCTCCGCCGAGGCCGATGCCAAGCGGGTGTGGTGCGTGCGCGCCGACGACGCCGAGGCCGCCACCGCCTGGACCCCGGCCACCGGCCGCGTGGAGGGCGTCACCGTGGCCGTGCTCAGCGGCAACGACCCGCGCCGCTCCGCCGCCGTACGGGACGCGGTCGTCGAGGGGCTGCGCGACGGCTCGCTCACCGCCGCCCGCCCGCACACCCCCGGCGTCGCCCTCGTCGGCGGCGGGCCCGGCGACCCCGACCTGATCACCGTTCGCGGCCGCCGCCTGCTCGCCGAGGCCGACGTGGTCATCGCCGACCGGCTCGGCCCCCGCGACCTGCTCGACGAACTCCCGCCGCACGTCGAGGTCATCGACGCGGCGAAGATCCCGTACGGCCGCTACATGGCCCAGGAGGCCATCAACAACGCCCTGATCGAGCACGCCAAGGCCGGCAAGGCCGTGGTCCGGCTCAAGGGCGGCGACCCGTACGTCTTCGGCCGTGGCATGGAGGAGCTCCAGGCGCTGGCCGCCGAGGGGATCCCCTGCACCGTCGTGCCGGGCATCTCCAGCTCCATCTCGGTGCCCGCGGCCGTCGGCATCCCGGTCACGCACCGGGGCGTGGCCCACGAGTTCACCGTGGTCAGCGGTCACGTCGGCCCCGACGACCCGCGGTCCCTCGTGGACTGGGCTTCGCTCGCCAAGCTCACCGGCACCCTCGTCATCCTCATGGGCGTCGACAAGATCGGCCTGATCGCGGAGGCCCTGGTCCGCCACGGCCGCCCCGCCGACACCCCGGTCGCGGTGGTTCAGGAGGGCACCACCGCCACCCAGCGCCGGGTCGACGCCACCCTCGCCACCGTCGGCGAGCGGGTGCGTGCCGAGGACGTCCGGCCGCCTGCGGTCATCGTCATCGGCGAGGTCGTACGGGTCGCCGGCGGCACCCCTTCCCACTGAACGACCGGCGCCCGCCAGGGACGTTGGCACCACACCCAGGACAAGGCAGTATCACCCTGTGGCTGATCTCATCACCGTCGAAGACCCCGACGACCCGCGCCTGCGCGACTACACCGGCCTGACCGACGTGGAGCTGCGGCGCCGCCGCGAACCCGAGGAGGGCCTGTTCATCGCCGAGGGCGAGAAGGTCATCCGCCGGGCCAAGGACGCCGGGTTCGAGATGCGCTCGATGCTGCTGTCCGCCAAGTGGGTCGACGTCATGCGCGACGTGATCGACGAGCTCCCGGCCCCGGTGTACGCCGTCAGCCCGGAGCTCGCCGAGCGCGTCACCGGCTACCACGTACACCGCGGGGCCCTCGCCTCGATGCAGCGCAAGCCGCTGCCCACGGCTGTCGAGGTCCTGGCGGGGGCGGGCGCCGGGGAGAGTGCCGGGAAGGGCGCCGGGCACCGTATCGCGATCTTCGAGGGGTTCGTCGACCACGCCAACCTCGGGGCCGCGTTCCGCAGCGCCGCCGCGCTCGGGATCAGCGCGATACTGCTGTCCCCGGACTGCGCCGACCCCCTCTACCGGCGCGCCATCAAGGTCTCGATGGGCTCCGTATTCTCGGTGCCGTACGCCCGCCTGGAGCACTGGCCGGCCGACCTGGAGAAGGTGCGGGAGGCGGGCTACCGCATCCTGGCCATGACGCCCAGCGCCAAGGCCACGCCGCTGGACCAGATCCCGCCGGAGCGCTTCGAGCGCTGCGCGATCATGCTGGGCTCCGAGGGGCACGGCCTGTCCACGCACGCCTTGCGGGCGGCCGACGAATGGGTGCGCATCCCGATGGCCGAGGGCATCGACTCGCTGAACGTGGCCGCCGCCTCGGCGGTGGCGTTCTACGCGACGCGCCCGGCGTAGAGGCGGCCGGAAGCGGCCGGAGCCGTCCCCCCATCCCCACCGGCCGGCCCTGCCACAGCCCCCGGAGCCACCCAGAGCCCCGGAGCCCTCAAAGCTTCTGCGCCGCCGCGATCCCCAGCGCCACGATCAGCGTGACCACCACGAACACGATCAGCCGCTGCCGCATCAGCCGCGGGTCCGGCCTCGACGGCCGCCGCCCCGCGCCCGTCGTCCGGGGAGCCGGGCGGCCCCCCGGGCCCCCCGAGCGCCCCGCGGTCGGCCGCGAGGACGGTCCGCCCGGGTGGCGCGGCGACGACGGCCGCGAGTGCGGGCCGCTGTGCGGGCCCTGCCCGGCGCCCCGGCCCGCCGGCTGGGGCGCGGGCGTGCCGCCCGTACGGCGCTCCGTGCGCTGCTCGGGGTACGGCTGGGCCAGCCGCCCGGTCGGCCGCTCGGCGCGGGCCCGCTGCGCAGGCGGCCGCCCGTCGGACAGGCCCTGCGCCTCGCGGGCCGCGATCTCCTTCAGCCGCATCGACAGCTGCAGCGTGCTGGGCCGCTCCTCGGGATCCTTGGCCAGGCAGGCCTGTACGAGCGGCGCGAGTGCGTCCGGTACGCCGACCAGGTGCGGCTCCTCGTGGACCACCCGGTAGAGCATGACCTCGGAACTGCCGTGCCCGAAGGGCGAGTCGGCGGTCGCCGCGTAGGCGAGGGTGGCACCGAGCGCGAACACGTCGGTGGCCGGGGTGACGATCGCCCCGCGGACCTGCTCCGGCGCGAGGAAGCCGGGGGAGCCGACGGCCGTACCCACATGGGTGAGGGTGCTGGCGCCGGTGGCCCAGGCGATGCCGAAGTCGATGATCCGGGGCCCCTTGGGCGACAGCAGGATGTTCGACGGCTTCAGGTCCCGGTGGACGACCCCGGCCTCGTGCACGGCGACCAGCCCCTCCGACAGCGCCGCCCCGATCGCGGCGATCTGCGCGGCGGTGAGGGGGCCCTCCTCGGCGACCTTGTCGTGCAGCGACGGGCCGGGCACGTACTGGGTGGCGAACCAGGGCCGCTCGGCCTCCAGGTCGGCGGCGACCAGGCGCGCCGTGCACCCCCCGCGGATCCGCCGGGCGGCGGACACCTCGCGCGCGAAGCGGGAGCGGAACTCCTGGTCCTCGGCCAGGTCCGGCCGGATCACCTTGAGCGCCACGCGCTGCCCGCGCCGGTCGGAGCCCAGGTAGACCACGCCCATGCCGCCGGCGCCGAGCCGCCGGTGCAGCCTGAACGAGCCGACGACACGCGGGTCCTCGCGTCGGAGCCGCATCATCGCCATGTCCACCCCGCTGACCGGTCGTCCTGTTGACGTGGCACAGCTTACGGACCATCCGCCACGAGCGCTCAGAGGCCGCGCCCTCTCCGCGGCAATCGATTGTCAGTGCGCCACAACCCACTTGAGGGTTCATCAGCTGGTCCTGACGCCGCCGCGGGACCGTCCCTCCGTACGGCCAAACGGCCCACGGGCCAAGGGGATTGGAGCGCCGGAGCCGGGTCGCGGCCCGAGCGCGGGGCGGACGGCGGGTGCGTACGCGGGGCGCACGAGCCGGGCCGCCGCCCCTGTACCCCGTCCGCCGACACGCATGCGCGGGGAGTGACAGAAGTGAGCGAACTCACTACCCTCCGGTCATCCCCTCCGGTCATCCCCTCCGGGAAGACCCCCGGGATGACCCCCACAACGGGGGAGGGGTCTCCACCCAGGGGAGTACGCGGGGGCGCGCCCGTCATCCTCGCGGAGGCCTGCCAAAGGGTACGAGGGCAGGATCCCGGGCCCCGTCCGCGCGCCTAGTGTTGAGGGCATGCGGCGGGCACCGGCACTCGTCCCCCGAGGTCACACCGCCCGCCGCAGTCAGACGACAGGGGAGAGGACCATGGCGGACACGGCACGGCACGGACGCAAGGCCTTCGCGTTCCACGCCCACGAGTCCGGTACGCGCCACCCGCTGGTGGCCGCGGCCATGGTGCTCCCCCTGGCCGCCCTCCTGCTCTTCCTCTTCGGAGGATTCGACCAGGTGGCGGCACAGGCGTCGTCCGTGGGTGCGATGCTGGGGCGCTGAGCGGCGCCCCACGCCCGGGAGAGCGGCCCGGGCCGGGACATCGGCCCGTCGGACCCCGTGGGGACGGGGGAACGGCGGACGGCAGGTGAAGGGTGCTGCCCGTACGACTGGGGAGTCGGACGGGCAGCACTTTTTCCGTGCCCGCACTTTCTCCATGCCCGCCCGCGGCTGCGTAACCTGCTCCCGAGAGGGCGAGTGACGGGAGCCGTGGAGCCGCGATGAACCAGGAGCACACCGCCCGCCGCCCCGAGAGGGCTGCCGTCCCCGCCCCGGCCGCGCCGCTGTCCGCCGCGCTGGCCGCGTACGCCACCGGCCGGCCGGACGCCCCGTACGAGCTGCTCGCCGACCGCGAGGACGGCACCGTCGTGCGGTGCGGTCAGGTCGTGGCGAAGGCGCACGCCGTGGACAGCGACGAGGAGGCCCTGGCGGCACGGATGCGGATCGCTGCGGACGGCGCCCTGGCCGGAGTGCTGCTGCCGCCGCTGCGCACGCAGGCGGGGAGCCTGCGGGGCCGCCCGGTGACCCTGTGGCCGTACGGAGCCCCCGTCGACCCCGAGCGCCCCGAGGACGCGCCCTGGGAGGCGGCCGGGCGGCTGCTGGCGGCCCTGCACCGGGTACCGCTGGGGGCGCTGCCCGGCCCGGTCCCGCCGATGCGCGGGCCGGCGAAGCTGCGGCGGGCCCTGGCCCGGCTGGCGCGGGCGGCGGACGTGGAACCGGACCCGGGGCGCGGCTCCCGCACCGAGCCGGGCCGGGGGACCGCCGGGGACCCGGGGCTGGATCCCGCGCCGGTGTGGGCCGCGGCCCGGACCCTGCCCGCCTGGATGCGCGGCGAGGCCCCGGCGCCGGACGGCGGGGCGCTGTGCCACGGGGACCTGCACCTGGGGCAGTTGGTACGGGGGAGTGGCGGGAGCGGCGGGGCCGGCGGGGGCGCGGACGGCGACGGCGCCGGGGCGGCCGACAGCGACCGGGCGGCCGACGGCGCAGGGGGCGGCGGCTGGCGGCTCATCGACGTCGACGACCTAGGCGTCGGGACGCCCTCCTGGGACCTGGCCCGGCCCGCCGCCTGGTACGCCGCCGGGCTGCTCGGCGCGGACGCCTGGGGGCGCTTCCTCGGCGCCTACCGGGCCGCGGGCGGGCCCGCCGCCGGACCGCCCGGTTCCGACCCCTGGCCGGAACTGGACCTCGCCGCCCGGGCCCTGACCGTACAGACCGCAGCCCTCGCCCTGGCGAAATCGGCAGAAAACCACCGCGGACTCGACGACGTGGAACGGCTGATGGTGCAGTCCTGTGCCCGAATCGCTACGTTCCCGCCCGACTTGGACCGGGGGACTCCGTCGTAGGGTGAGCTTCACGCCACCGGGCATGCATCCGGTGTTGACGCAGACGGCGAGGAGTTGATCCGGTCATGCAGTGTCCGAAGTGCCACTCGATGATGCACACGTACAACAGGAACGGCGTTCAGATCGAGCAGTGCAGCGGCTGCCGCGGCATCTTCCTCGACTACGGCGAGCTGGAGGCCCTGACCCGCCTGGAGGCCCAGTACACGGCCGGCCAGTACGGTCAGGTGCCGCCGCCCGCCGCGCCGCCGGCCCCGTACCCGGCCCCGCACGCCGCGCCCGCCTGGGGCGCCCCCCAGCACCACGGCGGCCACGGCCACGGGCACCACGGCCACCACCGGGGCGGCTTCGGCCGGATGCTCTTCTCCTCCTGAGCGGAGAGGGCCCCGCGCCGCGCGGGGCCCTTCCCCTTCCCGGTGCAGTCATGGCCGCGTGCACGCGGAAAGCCCCGGCCGTCGAGACGGCCGGGGCTTCCGGGTGGTGCGCGATACTGGGATTGAACCAGTGACCTCTTCCGTGTCAGGGAAGCGCTCTCCCGCTGAGCTAATCGCGCGGGCTATGGCATCGAAGCCGCAGGTCACACAGGGTGATGCAGGAGGGTGCCGGTACTGCGTGCGCGATACTGGGATTGAACCAGTGACCTCTTCCGTGTCAGGGAAGCGCTCTCCCGCTGAGCTAATCGCGCGGGTGGACCCGAAGATCCAGTGGACGATACTGGGATTGAACCAGTGACCTCTTCCGTGTCAGGGAAGCGCTCTCCCGCTGAGCTAATCGTCCTTGGAGGTGGAGACGGGATTTGAACCCGTGTAGACGGCTTTGCAGGCCGTTGCCTCGCCTCTCGGCCACTCCACCTCGGAGTTGCGGGGTTTCTCGGGAAGATCCCCCACTCAGAGCGGACGACGAGACTCGAACTCGCGACATCCACCTTGGCAAGGTGGTGCTCTACCAACTGAGCTACGTCCGCACTGTCGCCCTGTTCGCTCCGGGGTTTTTCCCCTTTGCTCCCTGGCGACGTGTTGAACTCTAGCGGATTCCCGGGCCAGCTCAAAAACGCGTTTCCGCAGCGTGCTGCCCATCGATCACCAGCGGTCACCCGCCGGTCACCTCTACGGCGGGTTTGCGCCACCGGTCATAGACTCGCAGCCGTGCACGACCTGCTTCCCCTGGCCCGCTTCGGCGGCCTCCTCGCGACCGACCTCCGCGACGTCACCAGCGACCCCGCCGCCCTGGACTCCACGGGCTTCTGGGCCGTCGCCGCAGACTTCGAGGGGCGTCTGGTCTGCGCGCGCTTCGGGGACGTCCGCCCCGCGCCCGTCCCCGAGCCCCGGCCCGGCGCCTGGCGCGGGCCCGCCGCCGACCGGTGGTCCTCCTCCCTGGACCGCGCCGCGTACACCGCCGGCGTCCGCCGCATCCGCGAGCACATAGCGGCCGGGGAGGTCTACCAGGCCAACCTCTGCCGTGTGATGTCCGCGCCGCTGCCGCAGCCGGACCGCGCCGACGTCGACGCCCTCACCGCGCTGCTCGCCCGCGGCAACCCCGCCCCGTACGCAGGGACGGTCCGGCTCCCGGCGCACGGCGTCGAGATCGCCACCGCCTCACCCGAGCTGTTCCTGCGCCGCGCCGGCCGGCACGTGGAGTCCGGCCCCATCAAGGGCACCGGCCGCACCGCCGCCGACCTCCTGCCCAAGGACCACGCCGAGAACGTGATGATCGTGGACCTCGTACGCAACGACCTCGGCCGGGTCTGCTCCACCGGCTCCGTCGCCGTCCCCGAGCTGTGCGCCGTGGAGGAGCACCCGGGCTTGGTCCACCTCGTCTCCACCGTCAGCGGGGAGCTCGCCGAGGGCGCCGGCTGGCCCGAGCTGCTCGCCGCCACCTTCCCGCCCGGCTCCGTCACCGGCGCGCCGAAGTCCTCCGCCCTGCGGATCATCGAGGCCCTGGAGACCGCGCCGCGCGGCCCCTACTGCGGCGGCATCGGCTGGGTCGACGCCGACCGCGGCACCGCCGAGCTCGCCGTCGGCATCCGGACCTTCTGGATCGACCGCCAGGCCCCCGGCGGCCCGCGGCTACTCTTCGGCACCGGCGCCGGCATCACCTGGGGTTCGGATCCGGAGCGCGAGTGGGCGGAGACGGAACTGAAGGCCGCCCGGCTGCTGCGGGTAGCGTCCG
Source organism: Streptomyces sp. NPDC032472 (assembly GCF_040636955.1). Classification (NCBI taxonomy): domain Bacteria; kingdom Bacillati; phylum Actinomycetota; class Actinomycetes; order Kitasatosporales; family Streptomycetaceae; genus Streptomyces; species Streptomyces sp. NPDC032472. Next base: position 81,172 of record NZ_JBEZVK010000030.1, on the reverse strand, counting down.
GCGCACATGAGGTGACCGGTACCCCTGGATGAGCGGAGGGATCGCACGTGAGGATCTGGCTCGACGGTGCGCTGCGTGACGCCGACAGCGCACAGGTGTCCGTGTTCGACCACGGCCTGACCGTGGGCGACGGCGTGTTCGAGACCCTGAAGGCGGAACGCGGTGCGGTGTTCGCGCTCACCCGGCATCTGGAACGGCTGACCCGCTCGGCACGGGGTCTCGGGCTGCCCGACCCCGACCCGGACGAGGTACGGGCGGCCTGCGCGGCCGTCCTCGAGGCCAATCCGGTGGCGCTGGGCCGCCTGCGGATCACGTACACCGGAGGCGTCTCCCCGCTCGGCTCCGACCGCGGGGACGCCGCGCCCACCCTCGTCGTGGCCCTGGGCGAGACGGTGCGGCGGCCCGACACCACCGCCGTCATCACGGTGCCGTGGGTGCGCAACGAGCGGTCCGCCATCGCCGGGCTGAAGAGCACCTCGTACGCCGAGAACGTGGTCGCGCTGGCCGCCGCGGCTCGGGCCGGGGCCTCCGAGGCGCTGTTCGCGAACACCGTCGGGCAGCTCTGCGAGGGGACGGGCTCGAACGTGTTCGTCGTGCTCGACGGGGAGCTGCACACGCCGCCGGTGTCCTCCGGGTGCCTTGCCGGGATCACGCGGGCCCTGGTGGTGGAGTGGGCCGGGGCCAAGGAGACCGACCTGCCGTTCGAGGTGCTGGAGCGGGCCGAGGAGATCTTCCTGACCTCGTCGCTGCGCGACGTCCAGGCCGTTGCGCTGGTCGACGGCCGGGCTGTGGCCGGGCCCGGCCCTGGCTCTGGCCCTGGCCCGGTCACCTCCGAAGCGATGCGCCTCTTCGAGGCCCACTCCCGCGCCGACCTGGACCCCTGACGGGCCCGGGCGACGGGTGCCGGTGCGGCGCCGTTTCGGGGGCGCTGCCCCCGCGCCCCTGCGCCTCAAACGCCGCCGGGGCTGGTTTTGCCGGTCCGTGGCGTTGACCGTGCGGGTCCGCGTGGGGTCGCGGCTGCCACGTCGGGTGGTCGGTCCGGTGCGGCGCCGTTTCGGGGGCGCTGCCCCCGCGCCCCCGCGCCTCAAACGCCGGCGGGGCTGGATTTGCCCGCCCCCTGGCGCAGGCAGCGCGGCCGGAGCCCCGGGGAACGGGGGAAGGGCGGGGAGGCCCCGGGGGCCGCAGAGGGCCGGCCCGTGGGGCCCCGAGGGCGGCGCGGCGGCAAGCGGTCGGTGGGCTGTGGCCAAGGGGGCTGCGGTGGGTAGGTTCCAGGGGATGACCACCACCCTGCGGCCGTCCGGGCCGCTTCAGCAGAGCGCCGGGGGCGCGCGGTCGCGCCCGTACGAGATCCGGGTCAACAGCAGGCGCGTCGGGGCGCTGCTGCTCGCCTGCGACACCCCCTTCGGGCCGGCCGTGGGCGAGATCCGGGACCTCTTCGTCGACACCGCCGACCGGCGGCGCGGCCGCGCAACCGTCGGGGCGCTCGCCGCCGAGGAGGTCCTGCGCGGCTGGGGCTGCCGCCGCGTGCAGGCCTCCGTACCCGCCGAGTCCGCCGGTGGCCTCCGTCTGGCGGCGGCCCTCGGGTACGCCGAGTCCGGCCGGAACATGGTCAAGGAGCTGCCGGACACCCCGCCCGCCCTGCCCGAGGGCGTGAGCGGGCGCGCCATGACCCCGGCCGAGTACGAGGACTGGCTCGCCCGGGCCGTCGACGGCTACGCCGAGGACTGGACGCGTCGCGGCCTGCCCGCCGAGGCCGCCCGGGCGAAGTCGGAGGCCGACCACGCCCGGCAGCTGCCCCAGGGGCCGGACACCCCCGGCGTCGCCCTCCTCGTCCTGGAGGCGGCCGGGGAGGTCGTCGGCCACATCTGGGTGGCGCCCTCCGCCGGGGGCGCGTACGTCTACGACGTCGCCGTCGCCGAGGAGCACCGCGGTCGCGGGTACGGCCGCGCCCTGATGCTGCTGGCGGAGCGCACCGCGCTGGCCGCGGGCCACCGCACCGTCGCGCTCCACGTCTTCGCCGGGAACACCCCGGCCCTGCGCCTGTACGAGTCCCTCGGCTACCGGCCGACGCAGTTCAACTACGGGAAGGAATTGATCTAGGCCGGGCCGGGCCGGGTGGGCTATGCCTCGCCCGCCGCCAGGAGGCGGTCCGCGATCTCCTCGATGCGGGCGCGCAGCCCCTCCTGGCTCTTGCCGCCGTCCAGCCGCTCGCCGTCGATCACGTACGTCGGCGTGCCGGTGACCCCGATCGCCTTGCCCTCGGCCTGGTCGGCGTCGACGATCAGGATGTGCCGCCCGTCGATCAGGGCGGTGTCGAACTCGTCGGCGTCCAGGCCGAGTTCCCGGGCCACCTCCAGCAGCACCGCCTCACCGCGCTCGGCGAGCTCCGCGGTGCGGGCCAGGACGGCCTCCGCGTACGGCCAGCCCTGCCCCTGCTCCGCCGCCTCCTCGGCGGCCTGCGCCGCGGCGAAGGCGTGCTTGTGCTTCTCCAGGGGGAAGTGGCGCAGCCGGATGTCCAGCCGGTCGCCGTAGCGGGCCCGCAGGGCGCGCACGTCGTCCAGCGCGCTGTGGCAGTCCGGGCACTGGAGTTCGCACCAGACGTCGAGGATCACGGAATCGGTCATGCGGACAGTCTCCCAGCCGCCGACCCCCGGCGCCGAAACCCTCCCCTGCAGGAGGAGGGGCGACCCCGAGATCTCCCGGAGATCGGCGCCGCTGCGGCCGCGTGCATGGCCCGGGCGGTGGACCGCGGTGCACGATGGGAGGAGCTTCGCAAGACGCCGGAACATCCCGACCGCACTGCCCGGAGGTAGCGCATGCTCGCCGAGACCATATGTTCCGCGGTGGCCGCGGCCGGCCTGGGCATCGCCGCGGTGACCGCCTACCGCCGCCGCTTCCTTGCGGCCACGCGGATCGCCGCGTACGCGCTGGTGGCGGCCGCCCTCGTCCTGACGGGCGTCGTGCAGTGGGTGTCCGGGATGGTGTTCAAGCCGGCCGTGTGGGTGGGCTTCGGGCTGCTCGGGCTGGCCTGGCTGCTGCTGGTCGTCACGCGCGCCGTCGAGCGGCGCCGGGCCGGCGGCGCGGGGGAGCGGCCGCCGAAGGCCGCCAAGGCCGCCAAGGCCGCCACTGCCAAGGGTGCCAAGGCCGCAGAGGCGGCCGGGGCGGGCTCCGCGCCGCAGCCCCTCCAGGGGCGTCCCGAGCCCGGTCCCGCCCGGAGCGCCACGGCGCCGCCCGCGGACGACTTCTCCGACATCGAGGCGATCCTGAAGAAGCACGGCATCTGAGGATCCGGCCGCGACGGTCCCCGCCGCCGATGCCACCGAGACGAGCCGAAGATGACTTGAAGGGGTGAACTGCCGCATCGGTAATGGCGTGTTGACGGACGGCCGGGCGTGGCCTGCGCCATCATCGCCCCGACATGCTCGACACATCGCAGGGTGAGCCGCCGGTTCCCGCGCCGGCCCCGGCCCCCGCCCCCGTTGCCGAGGAGCCGCGAGGCTGCCTCTTCGCGCTTTCGCAGCCGCCCCTGATGATCTTCCTAGGGGTGATCGGCACCCTGCTGCTGCTCGCCGCCGTGCACGATCTGTTCCTGCTCTGACGAGCCCGCGTCGGCCTCCTTGCGCCGGGCCCGGTACGCCGCCACGTGCAGCCGGTTCCCGCAGGTCCGGCTGTCGCAGTAGCGCCGCGAGCGGTTGCGGGACAGGTCCACGAAGGCCCGCCCGCAGTCGGGGGCCTCGCAGCGGCGCAGCCGCTCCTGCTCGCCGGAGACCACGATGAAGGCCAGCGCCATGCCGCCGTCCGCGGCGAGGTGGTCGCCGAGGGAGGCGCCGGGGGCGAAGTAGTGGACGTGCCAGTCGTAGCCGTCGTGGTCGGTGAGCTGCGGGGTGGTCCCGGCGGTCGCGACGAGCTCGTTGATCAGCCCGGCCGCGGCGCGGGAGGTGCCCGCCGCGAAGACCTGGGCGAACTTGCCGCGGACGGTCCGTACGCCCGCGAGGTCGCGGGCGCCCAGCTCGCCGACGTCGCTGATCTTGTACTCGCGGACGAAGGCGCGCAGCGAGCCGACGTCCGCCAGGCCGTCGGGCTGGTCGGTCTCGGCCGCGGTGTTCACCAGCGCGACGACGACGTCGAGCGCGCGACGGGTGTCGTGGGGGATCTGCACGGGTCGCTCCTGGGGCCGGGCCTGCGGCGTCGGGCCGGTGCCGCCGCCGGTGGCCGACTCTAGCCGTCCCGGGCCCCGGCCGGGAGGTGCGTCTGTCCTGAGCGAACGGCATGGGCGTGGGGAACGCCCGACAGCACGCCGGCGCCGTTCTCGCGGGCGGCTTCCGCGAGAACAGCGCCGGCAGTGCCGTATGTGGTTTTCGTCCAGCCCGCACCGTCGCCCCGAGTCGGACGGTGCCCGGCGGACACCCGGCTTGCGCCGGGGGTGCTCCCCGCGGATCCGGCTCAGCTTTCGGCCAGGATGTGGGAGAGCTCCTTGTCCAGGTCGAAGTGCCGGTGCTCGGTCCCGGGCGGGACCGCGGCGTCCGTCCGCTTGAGGAATGACTCGAGTGCTCGGGCGGGTGCCTCGAGCAGGGCTTCTCCCTCCGGTGAGCTCAGGGCGATGCAGACGACGCCCTGACCGTGGCTGCGGGACGGCCAGACGCGGACGTCTCCGGTTCCGGTGGGCCGGTGCAGGCCCTCCGCGAGAAGGTCGCGGGCGAACACCCACTCGACCGTCTCCTCGGCGCCGGTGTGGAAGGTGGCGTGCACGGCGTAGGGATCGGCCGTGTCATACCGCAGGCCCGCGGGAACAGGCAGTGAGGACTCGCTCGACACAACGAGGCGCAGGTGCAGCTCGCAGCTGACCGTGGTGTTCATAAGCGCCAGGGCCTTTCGCTCAGTGTGCGCTCGGGGATTCGCACGTCGGCGAAATCGACATGCCACCTACGGTGCCGTTGTAAACCCCTCTGACCGTTTTGCGGACCTCTGGGTCCCTCGGATGGCGGATCCAAACCACCATTCACGTGTGCTTCCGGCTCCGGTAGATTCGAGGGCATGAATACGGGGAGTGACCGCGGGACCGAGGGGTCCGCAGCCGGCGAGAACACCGACGACACCACCGCCGAGACCACCGCGCAGCCCGCGGAGGAGGCGCCGCACGTATCGAAGGCGCCCGCGTTCATCAAGGCGCGACGCACCCTGCACCTCAGCTGGCAGGTGGGCGTCTTCGTCGTCGGCCTCGCCGTCATCGGTGCCGGCGTGGCGATGCTGGTCCTGCCCGGCCCCGGCTGGGTGGCGATCTTCGCGGGCCTCGCGATCTGGGCCACCGAGTTCGCCTGGGCGTCGCTCGTCCTGCGCTGGACCAAGCGCAAGGTCACCGAGGCGGCCCAGAAGGCGCTGGACCCCAAGGTCCGCCGCCGCAACATCATCCTGACCACGGTGGGGCTCGTCGTCGCGGCCGCGCTGGTCGGTTTCTACCTGTGGAAGTACGGCATGACCATGCCGTGGAACATCAAGGACCAGTGATCGGCGGCCGGTGGTCATGGAGCACCGCTGACATGGGGTAATGTTTGCGGTGTGCCCGGGCGATTAGCTCAGCGGGAGAGCACTTCGTTCACACCGAAGGGGTCACTGGTTCGATCCCAGTATCGCCCACCCGGACCGAGGGGCCCGGAGACGTTCAGCGTCTCCGGGCCCCTCGGCGTTCGTTCCCGGCCGCCCCTGGCGGGGCCGGACGGGCCGCCCTCGGGCGGCACGGCGCCTCACCCCAGCCGGCCGAGGGCCTTCCTCAGCCGGCGCACGTCGCGCAGCCGCCGCTCGTACGTGGCGCCCACCGCCAGGAGCAGCAGCCCCGCCAGCGCCGGCGGCAGCCAGCGCGGCAGCATCCCCGCCACCTGCACCACGTACGGCGCCAGCTCGTGCAGCGCCACCGCCGCCAGGCAGCCGCCGCCCAGCAGGAGCGGGGCCTGGAGCCGCCGCCGCGCCCCGGCCAGCGTCACTCCGAGCGACGCCAGGCCCAGCAGCAGCGGCCGCAGCCAGTGCGGGTCCCCCCAGGTGGCGACCAGGCTCGGCAGCAGGGTCGCGGCGAGCCCCGGACCGTACGCCACCCAGGAGGAGGCGTCGGCGTCGGCGCGGCGGCGCAGGAAGCCCACCGCCAGGGCCGCCACCGTCACGGGCAGGGTGTACGCCTCCACCACCGCCACCCCGGACGCCCACAGCCGGATCCACGCCGCCGCCACCCCCAGCACGGCGGCCGCCCAGCCGAGGGCGCGCCGGTCGGCCCGCAGCGCCGCGCCCGCACACACCACGCCGGCCAGCGCACACACCAGCGCCAGCAGCGGCGGCTCGGTCACGGCCGCCAGCAGCGCGAGCCCGGCCACCGCAGCCCCGGCCGCCTCCGCCGCGATCCGTACGGCCCCAAGCCGCGGCCCCGGCACCGCCGCGGCGGCCGCCACCGCCAGCAGCGGCAGCGACCACCAGGCCACCGCCAGGCCCGCCACCGCGGCCAGCGCCGCAGCCGTCGCCCCCGCGTATCCGACCACGAGCACCGCCGCGCCCGCCCGCACGGCCGGCGCGGCCCCCCGCTGCGCCGCCACCGCCGCGCACACCCCGCCCAGCAGCCCGAACACCGCGAAGGTGGCGAGGCGGCCGTCCAGCGCGGCCACGGACACGTCCACCGCCCCCAGCGCCGCGCACACCGCGGCCGCGGACCCCGGGCGGCCCGCCCACCGCAGCGCGCCCACTGCGGCCCCCGCGGTCACGGCCAGCTGCGCCGCCAGGACCGCGGCGACCGGCAGCCCGTGCCCGAGCGGGGCCGTGAACAGCCCGGCCCAACCGCACACCACCGCGACGGCCCCCACGGCCCCCACAGCCCCGATTGCCGGGCCGGCCCCCGCGGCTCCGCCGGCTCCCGCGCCGGCCGAAGCCCGGGAGTCCGCCTCGTTCCCCTGCCGCCCGGGCAGCAGCCGTACCGCCCACCGGGCCGCCCCCGCCGCGATCAGCAGGCACACCACGGCCGCCGCCCCCGGCCCGTACGCCTCCGCCGGGGCCGTCGCCGCCCAGACCTCGCCCAGCACGGCCGCCCGTGACAGGGCCGCCGCCCCCGCCACCGCCAGCCCCCACGCCGCGGCCACACCGGCCACTCCCGCCCCCGCCAGACCCAGCCCGCGCCGCACCCCGCCCGGGAGCGCCGCCGCCGAAGTCGCCCCCAGCAGCGGCAGCGCCAGCACCGCCAGCGCCACCACCGGCCACGCCCCGGGCAGCTCCGGCCGGACCGGCCCGCCGAGCGCCGCCACCGCCGCCAGGCCGCCGGCTGCCGCGGCGGGCCATGCACCCGGCACCCGCCACGCCACGGCCACGCCCAGCCCGGCGCAGGCCGCCGCCAGCAGCGCCGCACCCGCGGCCGCACCCGCCGAACCGGCCGAGGCCAGCTCCGCGACGGCGGTCAGCAGCGCCCCCGCCCCCCACACCGCGGCCAGAGCCCACACCACCGGCGCCACCTGCGCCGCCCGCGCCCCCGGCCCCGCGCCGAACCCGGCCAGAACGCCGTCCAGAGCCGCCGTGGCCAGCAGCGCCCAGCCCAGCCCCACCGGGTCCGCCTCCGCGGCCAGCGCCGCCAGCAGCAGCGGGAGCTGCACCGCCGCCACCGCCCCGACCGCAGGGACGGCCAGGTCCCGCAGCAGCCGGCCGTACCCGGCCCAGGCCGCCGCCAGCACCGCTGCCGTGCCCGCCGCGTACCCGAGCCCGTCCGCATGCGGGACCGCGACGGCGTGCACGGCGTACGCGTCCAGCACCGTCAGCAGCAGGCCCAGCGCCGCCACCGACTCGGCCGTCGACCGCAGCCCCCGCCGCAGCAGCAGCGCCGGAGCCCCGAGCGCCGCGGCCGTCACCACCGCCAGCACCGCCGAACGGCCGGCGATCCCGAGGGAGCCCCAGCTGACCAGGGTGAACGCCAGCGCCGCCACCGCCAGCAGCACCGCCCCCAGCGTCAGCAGCACGTTCTGCGCACTCGGCGCCGACGCCTCCCGCACCCGCCCGGCCCCCGCAGCCGGCACGACCCACCCGGGCCCGGCCGCCGGCACCTGCAGCAGCCACTGCCGACGGGCCAGCAGATGGCCGCGCCGGGAGTCGAGTTGAGCCAGTTCCCGGTCGATGAGCGCCAGCTCCTGGGCCGGCGGCAGAGGCATGTCCATGCTCCGGAGTGTGGCGCCGGTCACCCGCCCCGGGCCATGCGCGCCCGTACTCAGATCCGCCCTGAGTACGCACACTGGACCCATGGACCGCAGCCGGCACCGGTACCGCTTCCGCAGCACCTGGGACCTCGACGCCCCGCCCGACCGCGTCTACGCCGTGCTCGAACAGGCCGAGCAGTACCCGAGCTGGTGGCCGCAGGTGCGCAGCTCCGGCCCGCTCGGCATCCCCGGGGGCAACGCGGCGCGGATCCGCTCCGTGCTCCCGTACGAGCTGCGCATCACGGCCGTGGAACTGCTGCGCGACCCCGCCCGCGGGATCCTGGAGGCCGCGCTCCACGGCGACATCGAGGGCTGGGCCCGCTGGACGGTACGCCGCCGCCCGGGACCCGGCGCCCCGCGGACCCGGGCGCTGTACGAGCAGGAGGTCGAGATGCGCCGGCCGCTGCTGCGGCTGCTGTCGCTGCCCGGGCGGCCGCTGTTCCGGCTCAACCACGCCCTGATGATGCGGTCGGGACGGCGCGCTCTGGCCGCCCGGTTGGCGTCCCCGCCGGAAGCGGTTTGAACCCGACCCCGTGCCTCTTGTATTGTTCAGTGCGTTCCCGGGCGATTAGCTCAGCGGGAGAGCACTTCGTTCACACCGAAGGGGTCACTGGTTCGATCCCAGTATCGCCCACCGGGAGAGGCCGGTCCGTCGTACGACGGACCGGCCTTCCGCATTCCCGGGCCCACTCGGCCCGACCTGACCCGGCCCGGCCCCGCCTGGCTCGGCGCGGCCCGCCCGCCGTACCTCACGCCGCCGCCTGCACCTCCGGCCGCAGCGGCCAGTGCGGATCGACCGCCTCCGGCGTTCCCTGCCGGGCGAACCACGCCTGCAGCCCGCGCGCCTGCGCCGCGTGCCACACCGCCTGCAGCGTGTGCAGCTCGGCCGGAGTCAGCCGCTCCAGCCGGCCGGCGAACCGCCGCCCCACCGCCCGCACGACCTCCAGCGAGGCCAGCGCGTCCGCCGCCGCGTCGTGCGCCCCGTCGAGCTCTATCCCGTAGTGCGCGCACAGGTCCGTCAGAGTCCGGCGGCCCTTGCGGTACCGGTCCAGGTGCTTGTCCAGCACCCGCGGGTCCAGCACCGTCAGCGGCCGGTCGTCCAGGTACCGGGCCAGCGTCGACGCCCGGTGCCGGCGCAACTCCCGGTCCAGCAGCGTCAGATCGAAGGGCGCGTTCATCACCACCACCGGACGGCCCGCCACCTGCTGCTCCACCAGCGCGCGGGCTATCTCCTCCACGACCGGCGCGGGCCACCGGCCGTTGTGCTGGAGGTACTCGTCCGTCAGACCGTGCACTTCCGTGGCCTCCGGGGGCACCGGAACCCCTGGATTGACCAGCCAGCGCGTCGAGCGGACCCGCCCGCCCGCGCACTCCTGCACGACGAGAGCGGCGGACACGATGCGGTCCTGCTCCACGTCCACCCCGGTCGTCTCCGTGTCGAAAGCGGCCAGCGGGCCCTCGTACCAGCGCGTCATGGCGAACTCCTCGTCCCCGATCGGCAGATGGGGCGCACTCCTGACGCTCGCCGCCCCTGCCCGAATCCGTGATACCCGGCCTGTTTGCGCTGTACGCCGTTTGCGGCCGCTCTGGTACGGAGACAACATCCCTGGGGGGCCGCACACATGACCGGCCGTCACCCCGCCACCCATCGTTCGCACTCCCATTCGGCACAGCCCGCACAGCACGAGGCACGGGGAGCCGGCCATGGCGCTCACGCAGCCCGAACCGGGCGGGGTGCTGCAGGAACAGACCGGTACGCCACGCGGCGGCGAGCCGCAGGGCGCACCGCTGCGCGGCAACCTCGCCACCACCGCATGTATGGAGACCCTCCAGGTGGGATACCTGCACGCCGTCGCGGCCGCGGCCGGCTGCTCGCTCTCCCAGCCCTTTCCGGACAACGGCATCGACTGGCAGGTCAGCCACGGCGCGCCCGAGCACGTCGTCGACGACGAGGTCACCATCAAGGTGCAGTTGAAGGCGACCTACCAGGTCCCGCCCGAGCCCGCCGGACCCACCTTCGCCTTCACCCTGGACAACGAGCACCTGCTGAAGCTGGCCCGCACCCCGGTCGCGGTCCACAAGATCCTCGTCGTCATGCTCGTCCCGCGCGAGCGCGACCGGTGGCTGGACGCCGGCCACGACCGGCTCGCCCTGCGGCACTGCTGCTACTGGACCAACCTCGCCGGGCACCCCGTGACCGGCCGGCGCCGGACCACCGTCCGGATCCCCACCACACGGATCTTCGACGACCGCGCGCTGTGCGAGATCATGACCCGGGTCGGGTCGGGAGGGACACCCTGATGCGCCAGTACCCGCCGCACCCCGTACCCCTGGCCGCCCCGAGGGGAGCGGGGCACGGGGAACCCGCCGACACGGGTGTCCCGGACCCGGCCCGCGTCGACCCGGCCGTGCTGGGCGCCCTGCTGCACCGGCACGGATGGCAGCGCCGCGGCGGCCCGGCCGGCCGCTACGGGCGCTGGACCCCGCCCGCGACCGGCCCCGCGACCGGTCCGGCGGGCGGCGCCGGCACCAGCCTGCTCGTCCCGGAGAGCCGCGCCTTCCCGGACTGCACCGACCTGCTCGACGAGGCCCTGACCGCCCTCGCCCGCAGCACGCACCCCTCCGCCCACGAGGTGCTCTACGGGCTGAGCGTGCCCAGCGACGAGGTCCGCTGGGAGCGGGAGATCCCGCTGAATCCGCACGGTCCGTACGGGTCCTGGGGCGGCCGGATCTGGACCGTGCAGGAGCAGCTGCACGCGGCGGCCCGGCAGCTGCTGATGGCCGGCGCCCTCGCCGACCGGGCCCCGGCCGGGTACCACGGCACCCGGCACCGCGCGTACGCCGAACGCGCCCTGGACGGGGTCCTGGTCGGGCCGTGCCCCGGCGGGCGCGAACTCACCGCCTACGCGCCCGTCACCGCGGGCCGGGGCACCCTCGCGCGCCTGCACCACGCCCTCGCCGCCGCCCGCGACGCCGTGGACTACCGGCGCGCCACGGGCGGCATGGAGGCCTTCGACACCGCCGTACAGGCCGGGGTCAGCCGGGAGCTCGCCGACGCGCTGATCGCGCTGGTCCGCGGATCCGAGGGCGCCCGCATCACGCTGGCCTGGGCGCCGGCCGCCGGGGCCCCCGCCGGCTGCGCGGCCCGGCCCGAGCCCGTGGAGTTCTCCCCCGGGGACCTGCCGGCCCTGCGGGAGGCTTCGGCCCGCTACACCCTGGACGAGCCCTCGGTCCCGGTGCAGGTCGTCGGGACGGTGGTCCGGATGCGCCGGACCACGCCCTCGGTGGGCGGGGTGGTCCGGCTGCGGGTGCTGTCCGGCGCGGACGTGACGCACGCCAAGGCCGTCCTGGACGAGGCGGCGTACCGGGTGGCGGGCCACGCCCACCTGGCGGGCGTACCGATCCGGGTGAGCGGGCGGCTCCAGCGCCGGGGCGGCTTCCGCCGGCTCACCGAGGTCGTCGAGGTGGTACCCGTACCGCTGGACGAGGTCGAGCGAGACCGCCTGCGGAAGACGATGGACGAAGCCCTCGACCCGGCCGAGGCCCTGCCGGCCGACGACGACTAGGACGAGCCCCGGCTGCTACGGGCGCGGCGCGCGCGGAGCCAGGGTGAAGGAGGCCATGACCAGGCCGGGGGCGGGGGAGAAGTCCTCGCCCCGGGTGAAGCCGAGGCGCCCGTACAGCGCCGCCGCCGGGGCGTTCGCCGCGCCCGTGGTCACCGTGACCGGGCGGTCGGACGGGGCCCCGGCCAGCAGGGCGCGCAGCAGCTGCGAGGCGACGCCCTTGCGGAACCAGGCCGGGTCCACGCAGAGCCGGTCCACGCACACCGTGCCGTCCCCCTCCTCCTCCCAGGCCAGGAACCCGGCGAGGCCGCCGTCCTCCCCGCCTTCGTCATGGCCGCGGATGCCCAGCCACCGCAGCGGCCGCTCCCGCATCTCGGCCAGGCTCTCGCGCAGCGCCGGGATCCCGTCGAAGCCGATCAGCTCGGCCTCCACCGCGTACGCGGCCCGCCCGACGCGGTGCACGGCGGCCGCGGTGGCGTCGTCGGTCAGGTCCAGGGGGCGCACGGGCCCGGTCGTCGTCACCGCACCACGCTAACCAACAGCCCGTACGGACCGAAGGGGGATAACCGTTTCGCGGGGCACCCACGGGGATCGGTACGATTCAGAAGCGCAGCGTTCGCTGCCGCAGTCCCTGAGTCAGGAGAGACCGGTGTCAGACGTCCGTGTGATCATCCAACGCGATTCCGAGCGGGACGAGCGCGTGGTGACCACGGGCACTACGGCGGCCGACCTCTTCGCCGACGACCGCACCGTCATCGCCGCCCGCGTCGCCGGCGAGCTCAAGGACCTCTCGTACGTCGTCCAGGACGGCGAGACCGTCGAGCCCGTGGAGATCTCCTCCCCGGACGGCCTCGACATCCTGCGCCACTCCACCGCGCACGTCATGGCCCAGGCCGTGCAGGAGCTCTTCCCCGAGGCCAAGCTGGGCATCGGCCCGCCGGTCCGGGACGGCTTCTACTACGACTTCGACGTCGCGAAGCCCTTCACCCCCGATGACCTCAAGGCCATCGAGAAGAAGATGCAGGAGATCCAGAAGCGCGGCCAGCGCTTCGCCCGCCGCGTCGTCACCGACGAGGAGGCCCGCGAGGAGCTCGCGAACGAGCCGTACAAGCTCGAGCTCATCGGCATCAAGGGCTCCGCGTCGACCGACGACGGCGCCAACGTCGAGGTGGGCGGCGGCGAGCTGACCATCTACGACAACCTCGACGCCAAGACCGGCGACCTGTGCTGGAAGGACCTCTGCCGCGGTCCCCACCTGCCCACCACCCGGAACATCCCGGCGTTCAAGCTGATGCGCAACGCCTCCGCCTACTGGCGCGGCAGCGAGAAGAACAAGCAGCTCCAGCGCATCTACGGGACCGCCTGGCCGTCGAAGGACGAGCTGAAGGCCCACCTCGACTTCCTCGTCGAGGCCGAGAAGCGCGACCACCGCAAGCTCGGCACCGAGCTCGACCTCTTCTCCGTGCAGGACGAGATCGGCTCCGGCCTCGCCGTCTTCCACCCCAAGGGCGGCATCATCCGCCGCACCATGGAGGACTACAGCCGCAAGCGGCACGAGGAAGAGGGCTACGAGTTCGTCTACACCCCGCACGCCACCAAGGGCGCGCTCTTCGAGAAGAGCGGCCACCTGGACTGGTACGCGGAGGGCATGTACCCCCCCATGCAGCTCGACGGTGGTACCGACTACTACCTCAAGCCCATGAACTGCCCGATGCACAACCTGATCTTCGACGCGCGCGGGCGTTCCTACCGTGAGCTGCCGCTGCGCCTGTTCGAGTTCGGCACCGTGTACCGGTACGAGAAGTCGGGTGTCGTGCACGGCCTGACCCGCTCGCGCGGCTTCACCCAGGACGACGCGCACATCTACTGCACCAAGGAGCAGATGGCGGAGGAGCTCGACCGCACGCTGACCTTCGTGCTGAACCTGCTCCGCGACTACGGTCTGACCGACTTCTACCTGGAGCTGTCGACCAAGGACCCGGAGAAGTTCGTCGGCTCGGACGAGATCTGGGAAGAGGCCACCGAGACCCTGCGCCAGGTCGCCGAGAAGCAGGGCCTGCCGCTGGTCCCGGACCCGGGCGGCGCCGCGTTCTACGGCCCGAAGATCTCCGTCCAGTGCCGTGACGCGATCGGCCGGACCTGGCAGATGTCGACCGTCCAGCTCGACTTCAACCTGCCGGAGCGGTTCAACCTGGAGTACACGGCGGCGGACGGCTCCCGCCAGCGCCCGGTCATGATCCACCGCGCGCTGTTCGGCTCGATCGAGCGGTTCTTCGCCGTGCTGCTGGAGCACTACGCGGGCGCCATGCCGCCGTGGCTGGCGCCGGTCCAGGCCGTCGGCATCCCGATCGGCGACGGGCACGTGGAGTACCTGCAGGAGTTCGCCGCCGAGGCGAAGAAGAAGGGCCTGCGGCTGGAGGTGGACGCCTCCTCCGACCGCATGCAGAAGAAGATCCGGACCTGGCAGAAGCAGAAGGTCCCGTTCATGATCATCGTCGGTGACGAGGACATGGCCGCGGGCACCGTCTCCTTCCGCTACCGCGACGGCTCGCAGGAGAACGGCATCGCCCGCGACGAAGCCCTCGCCAAGCTCGCCGACGTGGTGGAGCGCCGGGTCCAGGTGTGACCTGCTCCCTCGGTGCACGGGGCTGGGCCCCCGGGAAGTGATCACTTCCCGGGGGCCTTCCTCGTACCTGCTGCCAAGGTCATATGCTGCTTCCCATGACGACTCAGCCGGAGCAGCAGAATGGCGTCGGGACGCAGGACTCGTTCCAGCGCCTGTGGACGCCCCACCGGATGGCGTACATCCAAGGGGAGAACAAGCCGACCGGGCCCGATGCCGGGGACGGCTGTCCCTTCTGCGGGATTCCGGAGATGTCGGACCGTGACGGCCTGGTCGTGGCCCGGGGCAAGCACGTCTACGCGGTGCTGAACCTCTACCCCTACAACGGCGGCCACCTGATGGTGGTCCCGTACCGGCACGTCGCCGACTACACCGAGCTGGACGCCAACGAGACGGTCGAGCTCGCCGACCTGACGAAGCGCGCGATGGTGGCGCTGCGCAAGGCGTCGGGCGCGCACGGTTTCAACATCGGCATGAACCAGGGCTCGGCGGCCGGCGCCGGCATCGCCGCCCACCTCCACCAGCACATCGTGCCGCGCTGGGGCGGGGACACGAACTTCATGCCGGTCGTGGGACACACCAAGGTCCTGCCCCAGCTCCTCGCCGACACCCGCCAGATGCTGGCCGACGCCTGGCCCTCGGACTAGTCGTCGCGCCCGCGAGCGGTGGACAACGGAAGCGGGAGGCGGCCTGGGCCGCCTCCCGCTTCTGCTGTCCGGCTTCGGCTACGCGTCGTAGGCGTCCGCCTTGCGCGGGGCCGCGTCCTGGACGAGGCCGCTGACGATCATCGAGCGGTTGGTGAAGCGCTCGGTGTCGACCCCGTTCTCGTCGAGCACCCGCATCGCGGCCGCGTGGACCGCCCGCAGGACCGGGGTGGCTGCGCGCAGGGCGTCGTCGGCCATGAAGCGGTTGCGCCAGGGCTGGCCGGCCCAGACGTGGCGGAGGCCGAAGGGTTCGGGCAGGACCAGCTTGCCGCCGAGGAAGTCCAGCAGCGGCGGGTACCAGGTCAGCGAGGCGCGGACGGCGAGGCGGACGACCTCCTGGGCGTCGACCAGGGGGAGCGGGCGCTCCACCGTCTCCCAGAACCTGATGGATTTGGGGACCTCGACCGTCGGCGGCTTGGACTTGTCGCCGAACGGGCCGCCCAGCGGGCCCAGCGCGTGGCCGGTGACCTCGATGCGCAGGGTCTTGTACAGGACGGTGACGGTGACGAGCATCGTGATCACGAGCTGGCCGTCCCACAGCGGGTACTGGATGCCGAGGTAGTGCCGGTTGCCGCCGTTGAACTGCTGTTCGTTGCAGATCCGGGTGACCTCGTGCGGTTTGACGAGGAAGGTGTCCACGTCGGCGCCGGAGGGGCGGGCGACCTCGGCGGCTTTTTCGCCGACGTGGGTGACGATCCAGTGCTGGACGGAGGCGGGCGGGAAGCCGCCGGTGTGCAAGGGCCCGCGCTCCAGCTTGCGCAGCTCGGTGTCGATGGCGCGTATGACGTCCCAGCTGCGGAACGGGTGGATCTCCATGCCCTCGACCTTGGGGACGAGCTCCTCTGCGAGCTGCCAGCTGCCCCAGCGCGTGCCCATGCCGAGGATGCCCTTGGGGCCGGCGTAGAAGACGGCGTTGCTGCGGTTCTCGGCGGTGAGTTTGGCGAGGGAGTGGCGCAGGTCCTCGCGGGCCTTCTCGTCGGGGTTGCCGGGCACGGCCTCGGGGATCTTGGCGCCGACGCCGTCGCCGGAGAGGAGGCCGTCCCAGCGGGCGCGCAGGTCCTCGGCGGTGTTCTCGCAGATGCGGCGGGCCAGGCCCCAGCCGACGGCCGGGGCGATGATCATGCCGCGCAGGTAGAGCCCGAGGAACCCGTCGAAGGGCAGGCGGAACATCAGCACGGCCGCGACGACGGCGACGCCGACGAGGACGAGGGTGCTGACCCAGGAGGCGTACTTCTCGTTGCCGGTCAGGGTCTTGCGCAGCTGGAACAGGCCGAGCCACAGCAGCAGGCCGGGCAGGAAGACCACGCCGGCGACGAGCATGATCAGGCGGAGCTTGCGGTCGCGCTCCTTGCGGATGTGGGAGGCGGCCAGGCAGTGCTCGACGACGGTCTGGGGGTCGGCGCCGAAGGACTGGATCATCGGTTTGCGCGCCGCGGGGAGGGTGCGGGCCTCCACGGCCCGGCAGAAGGCCTCGCCGAAGTTCGGCTCGAAGAGGGAGATCTTGGGGGGTTTGACGGTGGAGGAGTGGTACTCGTTGTTGGCGCCGAGAATGGCGGACAGCTTGGTGTCCTTCGCGCCGTCGCGGTAGGCCGCCGAGGCGAGCGCGTTGGTCGCCCCGGTCTGGCCGCTGCCCCCCTGGAGCGGGATCTGCGCTCCGGGCCTGAAGTCGAATCCGTCGTCCGCCACCACTGCCCCCATCCCCACCGGTGCCCCCATCGCTGTGCGTTGTGCTGTTTTGCCGCGCCGATGAGCCTATCGGCGTATCTCGCCCCATGGTGATGGGACAGGGAAATGCCGCCCACCGCAAGCGGGTCGGGTGGGCGGCGCCTTGGCGCTACGTCAGAGAGCTTCCCTTCTCCAGCTGTTCGCGCACCTTCTCGGCCACGTGCGGCGGCATGGGTTCGTGGCGGACGTAGGCGCGGGTGAAGGTGCCGGTGCCGTGGGAGACGGAGCGCAGGTCGATGGCGTACCGGCCGATCTCGATCTCGGGGTTCTCGGCGCGGATCCAGGTGCGGCCGGGGCCGGCCGGTTCGGTGCCGATGACGCGGCCGCGGCGGCCGGCGAGATCGCTCATGACGGGGCCGACGTACTCGTCGGGGACGAGTACGCCGAGCTCGGCGACGGGTTCCAGGAGGTGGATGCGGGCTTCGGCGGCGGCTTCGCGCAGGGCGAGGGCGCCGGCGGTCTGGAAGGCGGCGTCGGAGGAGTCGACGGAGTGGGCCTTGCCGTCGAGGAGGGTGATGCGGACGTCGACGAGGGGGTAGCCGGCGGCGACGCCGCGGGCGGCCTGGGCGCGTACGCCCTTCTCGACGGAGGGGATGAACTGGCGGGGGACCGCGCCGCCGACGACCTTGTCGACGAATTCGATGCCGCTGCCGGGCGGGAGCGGTTCGACCTCGATCTCGCAGATGGCGAACTGGCCGTGGCCGCCGGACTGCTTGACGTGCCGGCCGCGGCCGGAGGCCTTGGCGGCGAAGGTCTCGCGGAGACTGACCTTGTGGGGGACGGGGTCGACCTGGACGCCGTAGCGGGTGCGCAGGCGTTCGAGGGCGACGTCCTGGTGGGCCTCGCCGAGGGACCACAGGACGAGCTGGTGGGTGTGCGGGTTCTGCTCCAGGCGCATGGTGGGGTCCTCGGCGACGAGGCGGGCCAGGCCTTGGGAGAGCTTGTCCTCGTCGGCCTTGCTGTGGGCCTCGATGGCGAGGGGGAGCAGCGGGTCGGGCATCGGCCAGGGCTCCATGAGCAGGGGCCGGTCCTTGGCGGAGAGGGTGTCGCCGGTCTCGGCGCGGCTGAGCTTGGCCACGCAGGCCAGGTCGCCGGCGATGACGCGGGTCAGCGGGCGCTGCTGTTTGCCGAAGGGGGAGGAGAGGGCGCCGATGCGCTCGTCGACGTCGTGGTCCTCGTGCCCCCGGTCGGCCAGGCCGTGGCCGCTGATGTGGACGGTCTCCTCGGGGCGCAGGGTGCCGGAGAAGACGCGGACGAGGGAGACGCGGCCGACGTAGGGGTCGGAGGAGGTCTTGACGACCTCGGCGACGAGGGGGCCGTCCGGGTCGCAGACGACGTCGGGGCGCTCGGCTCCGTCGGGGGTGGTCACGGCGACGGGGGCGTGTTCGAGGGGGGTGGGGAAGCCGCCGGTGATCAGTTCGAGGAGTTCGACGGTGCCGAGCCCCTGGCGGGCGCCGTCCGTGGCGGGGGCCGCCATGAGGACGGGGTGGAAGGTGCCGCGGGCGACGGCGCGCTCCAGGTCGTCGACGAGGGTCTTGAGGTCGATGTCCTCGCCGCCGAGGTAGCGGTCCATGAGGGTCTCGTCCTCGCTCTCGGCGATGATCCCCTCGATGAGGCGCGAGCGGGCGCCGGTGATGAGTTCGAGCTCTTCGGGCCGGGGGTCGCGTTCGACGCGCTCGCCGGAGGTGTAGTCGTACACGCGCTGGGAGAGCAGGCCGAGCAGGCCGATGACGGGGGCGTGGCCGTCGGGTCCGACGGGGCCGTGGAGCGGCAGGTACAGGGGGATGACGGCGTCGGGGTCGTCTGCGCCGAAGGTCTCGCCGCACACGGTGGCCGTCTGGGAGTAGTCGGCGCGGGCTGCCTCCAAATGGGTGACGACGATGGCCCGTGGCATCCCGACGGCCTCGCATTCGTCCCAGACCATGCGGGTGGCGCCGTCGATGCCGTCGGAGGCGGAGACGACGAAGAGGGCCGCGTCCGCGGCGCGCAGACCGGCCCTGAGTTCGCCGACGAAATCGGCGTATCCGGGGGTGTCCAGGATGTTGATCTTGACCCCGCCCCATTCGACGGGGACGAGGGAGAGCTGTACGGACCGCTGCTGGCGGTGCTCGATGTCGTCGTAGTCGGAGACGGTGGCGCCGTCCTCGACGCGGCCCGCGCGGTTGACCGCCCCCGCGGTCAGGGCCAGGGCCTCGACCAGGGTGGTCTTGCCGGCTCCGCTGTGGCCGACCAGCACGACGTTGCGTACGGACGAGGGGCGGTCGGCCGTCAGTGCCCTGCCGGCGGCTCCGGCTTGCTGTGATGTGGCTCCCATGATGCTCGTGCCTCCCGGTGTGACGGTGAGGAGGGTGATCGGCGTCCTTCGAGCTTTGCACCGGCGTCACACCGCGTCCATACGGAGGACCCGCGGGCGCCGCGCGCACGGCCGGGGAGCGGCGCGGCGGCGGCGGGCCGATTGCCCGGCGTGAACCGGTGGGTGCGCGGGTATGCGGGACCGGGGCCCTGGCTACGATGGGCCAGCCGGTGGCCGTTGGGGCCGTACGGCCCAGCGACCCTCCGGGAAGGCCATGCTGAACAAGTACGCGCGTGCGTTCTTCACGCGTGTTCTCACGCCATTCGCCGCTTTTCTCCTCCGGCGGGGGGTGAGCCCGGACGCGGTCACGTTGATCGGCACGGCCGGAGTGGTGGCCGGAGCGCTCGTCTTCTTCCCCCGGGGCGAGTTCTTCTGGGGCACGATCACCATCACGCTGTTCGTCTTCTCCGACCTGGTGGACGGGAACATGGCCCGCCAGGCCGGGGTCTCCAGCCGCTGGGGCGCCTTCCTGGACTCCACCCTGGACCGGGTCGCCGACGCGGCGATCTTCGGCGGGCTCGCGCTCTGGTACGCGGGCTCCGGCCACGACAACGTGCTGTGCGCGGTGGCGATCTTCTGCCTGGCCAGCGGCCAGGTGGTGTCCTACACCAAGGCGCGCGGAGAATCGATCGGCCTGCCCGTCGCCGTCAACGGGCTCGTGGAGCGCGCGGAGCGGCTGGTGGTCACGCTCGTCGCGGCCGGCCTGTCGGGCCTCCAGACCTTCGGCGTCCCCTCCTGGATCGGGGTGCTGCTGCCGATCGCGCTGTGGCTGGTGGCGGCCGGCTCGCTCGTCACGCTGATCCAGCGGGTGGTCACCGTGCGCCGTGAGGCGGCCGAGGCCGACGCGGCGGCCTCGGCCTCCGAATCGGGCGCGGCCTGATGGGGGCGCTCCAGGACCGGCTGGTCGACGGCCTGTACGGGCTCGGCTGGGCCGGCGTGAAGAAGCTGCCCGAGCCGGCCGCGGTGGCCCTCGGCCGCCGGATCGCGGACACGGCGTGGCGGCGGCGCGGCAAGAGCGTGCTGCGGCTGGAGTCCAACCTGGCCAGGGTCGTGCCGCAGGCGGGCCCCGAGCAGCTGCGCGAGCTGTCGCGGGCCGGCATGCGCTCGTACATGCGGTACTGGATGGAGTCCTTCCGGCTGCCGGCGATGGACCCGAAGCGCTTCGGCACGGACGTCGCCATAAAGGACGACCACATCCTGCTCGACGCCATCGCCTCCGGGCGCGGCGTGATCGTGGCCCTGCCCCACCTGGCCAACTGGGACCTGGCCGGGGCCTGGGTCACCGGGCACCTGGGCGTGCCGTTCACCACCGTCGCCGAGCGGCTCAAGCCCGAATCGCTGTACGACCGGTTCGTCGCCTACCGCGAGAGCCTGGGCATGGAGGTGCTGCCGCACAGCGGCGGGGCCGCGTTCGGGACGCTGGCGCGCCGGCTGCGCTCCGGCGGCCTGATCTGCCTGGTCGCCGACCGGGACCTGTCGTCCTCCGGCATCGAGGTGGAGTTCTTCGGCGCCACGGCGCGGATGCCCGCCGGGCCGGCGCTGCTCGCGCAGCAGACGGGGGCGGCGCTGCTGCCCGCGACCCTGTACTACGGGGACACCCCGAAGCTGTACGGGCGGATCCACCCCGAGGTGGAGGTTCCCGGGACCGGGACGCGGGCGGAGAAGACGGCCGCCATGACCCAGGCGGTGGCCGACGCCTTCGCCGGGGGCATCGCCGAGCACCCGCAGGACTGGCACATGCTCCAGCGGCTGTGGCTGGACGACCTCGAGGAGCGCTCCGCGTGAAGATCGGCATTGTCTGCCCGTACTCGTGGGACGTCCCCGGCGGCGTCCAGTTCCACATCCGGGACCTCGCCGAGCACCTGATCCGCCTCGGCCACGAGGTGTCGGTGCTGGCCCCCGCGGACGACGAGACCCCGCTGCCGCCGTACGTGGTCTCGGCGGGGCGGGCGGTGCCGGTGCCGTACAACGGGTCCGTGGCCCGGCTGAACTTCGGCCTGCTGTCCGCGGCGCGGGTGCGGCGCTGGCTGCACGACGGCGTCTTCGACGTGATCCACATCCACGAGCCGGCCTCGCCCTCGCTGGGGCTGCTGTCCTGCTGGGCGGCGCAGGGCCCGATCGTGGCGACGTTCCACACCTCGAACCCGCGCTCGCGGGCGATGATCGCGGCGTACCCGATCCTGCAGCCGGCCCTGGAGAAGATCAGCGCCCGGATCGCGGTCAGCGAGTATGCGCGGCGCACGCTGGTGGAGCACCTGGGCGGCGACGCGGTGGTCATCCCCAACGGCGTCGACGTGGACTTCTTCGCCTCCGCCGAGCCGAAGGCCGAGTGGGGCGGGCAGACCCTGGGCTTCATCGGCCGGATCGACGAGCCGCGCAAGGGCCTGCCCGTGCTGATGGCGGCCTTCCCGCGGATCGCCCGGGAGTGCCCGGAGGTACGGCTCCTCGTCGCCGGCCGCGGGGACGAGGAGGAGGCGGTGGCCTCCCTGCCGGAGGAGCTGCGCTCGCGGGTGGAGTTCCTCGGGATGGTCTCCGACGAGGACAAGGCCAGGCTGCTGCGCAGCGTCGACGTGTACGTGGCGCCCAACACCGGGGGCGAGAGCTTCGGCATCATCCTGGTCGAGGCCCTCTCGGCCGGGGCGCCGGTGCTCGCCTCCGACCTGGACGCGTTCGCGCAGGTCCTGGACCAGGGGGCGGCGGGGGAGCTCTTCGCCAACGAGGACGCCGATGCGCTGGCCGCGGCCGCGGTGAAGCTGCTGCGGGATCCGGCCCGGCGCGCGGAGCTCAGTGCGCGGGGCTCCGCGCACGTGCGGCGCTTCGACTGGTCGACGGTCGGGGCGGACATCCTCGCGGTGTACGAGACGGTGACGGACGGCGCGAGCGCCGTCGCCACCGACGAGCGCGTCCCGCTCCGCACCCGCCTGGGCTTCGCCCGCGACCCCTCCCACTGACGCCCCGACTCCGGCCGGCGCCGATACCCGGTTCCCGTGCGCTCCGCGCCCGGTGCGCTCAATCGCCGCGCGGGCTGGTTTTTTGACCCGCGCGCTGTCGGGTGCGGGTGGTTCCAGGACTCCGTGCGCTCCGGTCCCGGGGAATCCAGCCCCGCCGGCGTTTGAGGCGCGGGGTCCGGGGCGGGGCCCCGGGCCGGGGCGGGGCCGTTCGGGGTGCGCAGCGGGCGGTAGAGTCGCGGGCCGTGATCGAAACCCTTGTCTGGACCGCCCTGCTCCTCGCCGTGATCGGCGTCTACCTCAGCTGGACGGCCGGACGCCTCGACCGGCTGCACACGCGGATGGACGCCGCCCGCGCGGCCCTCGACGCACAGCTCGTGCGCCGCGCCTCGGTGGTGCTGGAGGTGGCCACCTCCGGCGCGCTCGACCCGGCGTCCTCCATCGTGCTGTACGAGGCCGCGCACGCCGCCCGCCAGGCCGACGAGGAGCACCGCGAGGTCGCCGAGAGCGAGCTCAGCCAGGCCCTGCGCGCCGTGTTCGCCGACGCCGCCCAGGTCGAGGTGGTCAAGGCCGCCCCCGGCGGCGAGGCGGCCGCCGAGGAGCTGGCCGCGGCCGTGCGCCGGGTCCCGATGGCCCGGCGGTTCCACAACGACGCCGTACGGGCCGCCCGCGCCCTGCGCCGCCACCGCAAGGTCCGCTGGTTCCGCCTGGCCGGCCACGCCCCCTTCCCGCTCGCGTTCGAGATGGACGACGAGCCCCCGGCGGACCTCGCCGACCGGCCGTAGTTGTACCCATTGGCCAAGTCGGAAGGAGCCACCGGCTCCTCATTGGCCCTTGCGGTGGACTGCTCGGGGAGGGTTTGCTCGGCGGAGCATCACCGCAGTACCCCTGCGGGACCCCCGCAGCAGCCTTCTTTCCTTCGAGTGAGGTCATCCGTGAGCACGCTTCCCTCCACCCCGCAGACCCCCGAGATCGGCACCGCCCGCGTCAAGCGCGGCATGGCCGAGCAGCTCAAGGGCGGCGTGATCATGGACGTGGTCAACGCCGAGCAGGCCAAGATCGCCGAGGACGCCGGCGCCGTGGCCGTCATGGCCCTGGAGCGGGTGCCCGCGGACATCCGCAAGGACGGCGGCGTGGCCCGCATGTCCGACCCGAACATGATCGAGGAGATCATCGACGCGGTCTCCATCCCGGTGATGGCCAAGTCCCGCATCGGCCACTTCGTCGAGGCCCAGGTGCTGCAGTCCCTCGGCGTCGACTACATCGACGAGTCCGAGGTCCTGACCCCGGCCGACGAGGTCAACCACTCCGACAAGTGGGCGTTCACCACCCCCTTCGTCTGCGGTGCCACCAACCTGGGCGAGGCCCTGCGCCGCATCGCCGAGGGCGCGGCCATGATCCGCTCGAAGGGCGAGGCCGGCACCGGCAACGTCGTCGAGGCCGTCCGCCACCTGCGCCAGATCAAGAACGAGATCGCCAAGCTGCGCGGCTTCGACAACAACGAGCTGTACGCCGCCGCCAAGGAGCTGCGCGCCCCGTACGAGCTCGTCAAGGAGGTCGCCGAGCTCGGCAAGCTCCCGGTGGTGCTGTTCTCCGCCGGTGGCGTCGCCACCCCGGCCGACGCCGCGCTGATGCGCCAGCTCGGCGCCGAGGGCGTCTTCGTCGGCTCCGGCATCTTCAAGTCGGGCGACCCGGCCAAGCGCGCCGCCGCCATCGTGAAGGCCACCACCTTCTTCGACGACCCGAAGATCATCGCGGACGCCTCCCGCAACCTGGGCGAGGCCATGGTCGGCATCAACTGCGACACCCTGCCCGAGGCCGAGCGCTACGCCAACCGCGGCTGGTAAGGCACTGCTTCCCATGAACAACCCCCCCGTCATCGGTGTCCTGGCCCTCCAGGGCGACGTACGGGAGCACCTGATCGCCCTGGCCTCGGCGGACGCCGTGGCCAGGGCGGTCCGGCGCCCCGAGGAGCTCGCCGAGGTCGACGCCCTGGTGATCCCCGGCGGCGAGTCGACGACCATGTCGAAGCTCGCCGTCCTGTTCGGCATGCTGGAGCCGCTGCGCGAGCGCGTCCGGACCGGCATGCCGGTCTACGGCACCTGCGCCGGCATGATCATGCTCGCCGACAAGCTGCTCGACGGCCGTGAGGACCAGGAGACGCTCGGCGGCATCGACATGATCGTCCGCCGCAACGCCTTCGGCCGCCAGAACGAGTCCTTCGAGGCCGCGATCGAGTTCACCGGCATCGAGGGCGGCCCCGTCGAGGGCGTCTTCATCCGCGCCCCGTGGGTCGAGTCCGTCGGCGCCGACGCCCAGGTGCTCGCCACGTACGACGGCCACACCGTCGCCGTGCGACAGGGCAACGTCCTGGCCACCTCGTTCCACCCCGAACTGACCGGCGACGACCGCGTGCACGCCTACTTCGTCGACATGGTGCGCACGGGGCGCTGATCGGCGCCCGGTAGGATCGGGGAAGAACACCTATTGGTTACGCGAAGGAGACAGGCGGATGTCCGGCCACTCTAAATGGGCTACGACGAAGCACAAGAAGGCCGTGATCGATGCCAAGCGCGGCAAGCTCTTCGCGAAGCTGATCAAGAACATCGAGGTCGCGGCCCGCATGGGCGGCCCCGACATCGACGGCAACCCGACGCTGTTCGACGCCGTGCAGAAGGCGAAGAAGCAGTCGGTCCCGAACAAGAACATCGACTCCGCGGTCAAGCGCGGCGGCGGCCTCGAGGCCGGCGGCGCCGACTACGAGACGATCATGTACGAAGGCTACGGTCCGAACGGTGTCGCGGTGCTCATCGAGTGCCTCACCGACAACCGCAACCGCGCCGCCTCCGACGTGCGCGTCGCCATGACCCGCAACGGCGGTTCGATGGCCGACCCGGGCTCGGTCTCGTACCTGTTCAACCGCAAGGGCGTCATCATCCTGCCCAAGGCCGACCTGTCCGAGGACGACGTCCTCGGCGCGGTCCTGGAGGCCGGTGCCGAAGAGGTCAACGACAACGGCGACACCTTCGAGATCATCAGCGAGGCCACCGACCTGGTCGCGGTCCGCACCGCGCTCCAGGAAGCCGGCATCGACTACGACTCGGCCGACTCCAGCTTCGTCCCGACCATGCAGGTCGAGCTGGACGAAGAGGGCGCGCGCAAGATCTTCAAGCTGATCGACGCGCTGGAGGACAGCGACGACGTCCAGAACGTCTTCGCCAACTTCGACGTCTCGGACGAGGTCATGGAGAAGGTCGACGCCTGAGGCTTCGCCTTCCACCGACGTGTGACACGGGCCGACGGGGACACACCCCGTCGGCCCGTCGCGTTGTCAGAGGCAGCGGTTAGTCTGGCGAGCGAATTTCCGAGGAGGGGAGGGGCGCCGTGCGAGTGCTCGGCGTGGACCCGGGTCTGACGCGCTGCGGTGTCGGCGTGGTCGAGGGTGCGGCCGGCCGTCCCCTGACCATGCTCGGCGTGGGAGTCGTCCGCACCCCCGTCGACGCGGAGCTGGGGGACCGGCTCGTCGCCGTCGAGCAGGGCATCGAGCAGTGGCTCGACGAGCACCGGCCCGAAGTCGTCGCCGTGGAGCGGGTCTTCAGCCAGCACAACGTCCGCACGGTGATGGGCACCGCCCAGGCCAGCGCCGTCGCCATGCTGTGCGCCGCCCGCCGGGGCATACCGGTGGCCCTGCACACCCCCAGCGAGGTCAAGGCCGCCGTCACCGGCTCCGGCCGCGCCGACAAGGCACAGGTCGGGGCGATGGTCACCCGGCTGCTGCGGCTCGCCGCACCGCCCAAGCCCGCCGACGCCGCGGACGCCCTCGCGCTCGCCATCTGCCACATCTGGCGGGCCCCCGCCAAGAACCGCCTCCAGCAGGCGGTCGCCCTGCACACCCCGAAAGGCCGTACCCGATGATCGCCTTCGTCAGCGGCCCCGTCGCCGCCCTCACCCCCACCGCGGCCGTGATCGAGGTCGGCGGCGTGGGCATGGCCGTGCAGTGCACGCCCAACACCATCGCCGGCCTGCGCACCGGCGAGCCGGCCCGGCTGGCCACCTCCCTGGTGGTCCGGGAGGACTCCCTGACCCTGTACGGCTTCGCCGACGACGACGAGCGGCAGGTCTTCGAGCTGCTGCAGACCGCGAGCGGGGTCGGGCCGCGGCTGGCGCAGGCGATGCTCGGGGTGCACCGGCCGGACGCGCTGCGGGTGGCCGTGGAATCGGGGGACGAGAAGGCGCTGACCGCCGTCCCCGGCATCGGGAAGAGGGGGGCGCAGAAGCTGCTGCTGGAGCTGAAGGGCAAGCTGGGCGCGCCGGTGGGGTCCGGGACGCTGGTCGGGGCGCAGCGGGCCGCCGCCGCGTCCGGGCCCGCCCCCTGGACGGAGCAGCTCTCCGCCGCCCTCATCGGCCTCGGGTACGCCTCCCGCGAGGCGGACGAGGCCGTCGCCGCGGTGACCCCCCAGGCCGAAGCCGCCATCGCCTCCGGCGGCTCGGCCCCCGTTCCCCAGCTCCTGCGAGCCGCCCTCCAAACCCTGAACCGCACCCGCTGACCCTTTCCGCTGCGCGGAGCCCGTCCCCCACCCCGCCGCCGCAAAATCCAGCCCGCGCGGCGTTTGAGCGCACCGGGCGCGAAGCGCCCGGAACGGGGTCCGGGGCGCAGCCCCGGTTTCGGGAAGGGGCGGGGAGGGGACGGCCCCGCAGGGACCCGGGCCCGCTCCGCAGGAACACCGCACCGCACGAAACCGAGAAGGCAGACTGACACCGTGAACTGGGACGACGACACCGAGGCCCCCGCCGAGGGCGACCGCATCGTGGCGCCGGCAGCCGACGGCGAGGACACCGCCGTCGAGGCGGCCCTGCGCCCGAAGGACCTCGGCGAGTTCGTCGGCCAGGAAAAGGTCCGCCAGCAGCTCGACCTGGTCCTGAAGGCGGCCCGCCAGCGCGGCGCCACCGCCGACCACGTCCTGCTCTCCGGCGCCCCCGGCCTCGGCAAGACCACCCTCTCGATGATCATCGCGGCGGAGATGGGCGCGCCCATCCGGATCACCTCCGGTCCCGCCATCCAGCACGCCGGCGACCTCGCCGCCATCCTCTCCTCCCTCCAGGAGGGCGAGGTCCTCTTCCTTGACGAGATCCACCGCATGTCCCGGCCCGCCGAGGAGATGCTGTACATGGCCATGGAGGACTTCCGGGTCGACGTCATCGTCGGGAAGGGCCCCGGCGCCACCGCCATCCCGCTCGAACTGCCGCCGTTCACCCTGGTTGGCGCGACGACCCGGGCCGGACTGCTGCCGCCGCCGCTGCGCGACCGGTTCGGCTTCACCGGGCACATGGAGTTCTACGCCCCCCAGGAGCTGGAACGCGTCATCCGCCGCTCCGCCGGCCTGCTCGACGTGGAGATCGACCCCGCCGGCGCCGCCGAGATCGCCGGCCGCTCCCGCGGTACCCCGCGCATCGCCAACCGGCTGCTGCGCCGGGTGCGCGACTACGCCCAGGTCAGGGCCGACGGAGTGATCACCCGCGAGGTGGCCGCGACGGCCCTGCAGGTGTACGAGGTGGACGGGCGCGGCCTGGACCGCCTCGACCGGGCGGTGCTGGAGGCCCTGCTCAAGCTGTTCGGCGGCGGCCCGGTCGGCCTGTCCACCCTCGCCGTGGCCGTCGGCGAGGAGCGGGAGACCGTGGAGGAGGTCGCCGAGCCGTTCCTCGTACGGGAGGGGCTCCTCGCCCGTACCCCGCGCGGCCGGATCGCGACCCCCGCCGCATGGGCTCACCTGGGACTTGTCCCGCCGCAGCAGGGCGGCGGCGGATCCGCCGTACAACAGGGCCTGTTCGGGGCGTGACGGCGCGGAGGTTGGCCCGGTCAGGAACTGCGGTGCCATGCTGGGCGTTGTTCCATCGGTGCGGACTCGCCTAGACTCCGCCGATGCCGACCCTTCGGGTCGGCGTGCCCACCCCCGTAGAAAAAGGCCGTCTCCCGTGCGGTCGTGCGAAGGATCTCCGTCCCGTGAATCTCGTGACACTCCTCCCGTTCATCGTGCTCATCGGGGCGATGTTCCTGATGACCCGCTCCGCGAAGAAGAAGCAGCAGCAGGCCGCGCAGATGCGCGACCACATGACGCCCGGCACCGGCATCCGCACCATCGGCGGCATGTACGCCACGGTCAAGGAGATCGGCGACGACACCGTCACCCTTGAGGTCGCCCCCGGCGTGCACGCGATCTACGCGAAGATGGCCATCGCCGCCGTCCTGGACGACGCGGAGTACAACCGCATCGTCCACGGCGCCGAGGCCGCGGCCGACCACGAGGCGCCCGTCGTCCCCGACGACATCTCCTCCCTGACCAAGGACGAGGACGAGGCCCCCAAGGCCGACCTCGCCAAGAAGGACGAGGACGAGGCCCCCAAGCTCGACCTGGGCAAGAAGGACCAGCCTGAGGACGGCAAGGGAGACGCCGAGGGCGACGGCGAGGCCGGCGCGAAGTAACACGCGCGGCCGGGGACCGCGACAACGCCCGACCGGCGCCCGCGCGGTCCCCGTCAGTGACACTTCTGCGGGGGGCAGGGGTCCCCACCACACATTTCGTGGCCGTCCGGGCGCCGAACCCCGGCGCCGGACGGTTGGACAGGGAGATACGACAAGGTGGCAGCACCGAAGAAGGGCCGGCGGCCCACGGGGGCTCAGGGGAGGCCGGGGCGCGCCCTGGCGGTCATCCTGATCGCAATGGTGGCGCTCACCGCGGGGATGTTCCTCACGAAGCAGACGACTCCCCGGCTCGGCATCGACCTCGCGGGCGGCACGAGCATCACGCTCAAGGCCAAGAGCGAGCCCGGCAAGCCGGACGCGATCAACGAGACCAACATGAACACGGCGGTCGGCATCATCGAGCGCCGCGTCAACGGTCTCGGCGTCACGGAGTCCGAGGTCCAGACGCAGGGCCGCGACCACATCATCGTGAACATCCCCAAGGGGACGAACGAGAAGCAGGCCCGCGAGCAGGTCGGCACCACCGCTCAGCTGTACTTCCGGCCCGTCCTGGCCTTCGCCGACGGCGCCCCGGCAGTCCCGCAGGCCACGCCGAGCCCGTCGACGAGCGCCTCCGGCGCCCCCAAGGCCGAGGGCAGCAAGCCCAGCGCGTCGGCCACCCCGTCGTCCAGCGCCACTTCGCAGGGCCGTGTGATCAGCGAGGCCCTCAAGGCCCCCGCTGCGACCGCCTCGCCCTCGCCCTCGCCGTCGGCGAGCCAGTCGAAGAAGGCAGACGACAACAAGACCGCCCCGTCCCCCACCCCGGCCCCGACCGGCGCGGACGCGGCCGCCGCCGACCTCCAGGCCAAGTTCGCGGCCCTGGACTGCACCGACGAGCAGCAGCGCGCCGCCGTCGGCAAGAGCGCCAAGCCCGAGGAGCCGACCCTCGCCTGCGGCAAGCGCGGCAACGCCTGGGGCAAGTGGATCCTCGGCCCGGCCGGTGTCGCCGGTACCGACGTCAAGGACGCCAAGGGCGTCATCGACCCGCAGCGCGGCGCCTGGATCGTCACCATGCAGTTCACCGACAAGGGCGCCGACAAGTTCGCCAAGATCACCGGTGAGCTGGCCACCAAGCAGATGCCGCAGAACCAGTTCGCCATCGTGCTCGACGGCGAGGTCGTCTCCGACCCGTCCGTCAGCCAGGCGCTGACCGGCGGCAACGCCGAGATCTCCGGCGGCTTCACCCAGCAGTCCGCGCAGGACCTGGGCAACATGCTCTCGTACGGCGCCCTGCCGCTGTCCTTCAGCGAGGACAGCGTCACCACCGTGACCTCCGCGCTCGGCGGGGAGCAGCTGAAGGCCGGCCTGATCGCCGGTGCGATCGGCCTCATCCTGGTCGTGGTCTACCTGCTGGTGTACTACCGCGGTCTGGCGTTCATCGCGATCGTCAGCCTCATGGTGTCCGCGATCCTCACGTACACGATCATGGCGCTGCTGGGCAAGGGCATCGGCTTCGCCCTGAACCTGCCCGCCGTGTGCGGTGCGATCGTCGCGATCGGCATCACCGCGGACTCGTTCATCGTGTACTTCGAGCGCATCCGCGACGAGATCCGCGAGGGCCGCACGCTGCGCCCCGCGGTGGAGCGGGCCTGGCCGCGCGCCCGGCGCACCATCCTGGTCTCCGACTTCGTGTCGTTCCTGGCCGCCGCGGTGCTCTTCATCGTCACCGTCGGCAAGGTGCAGGGCTTCGCCTTCACCTTGGGTCTGACCACCCTCCTCGACGTGGTCGTGGTGTTCCTCTTCACCAAGCCGATCATGACGCTGGTGGCCCGTACGAAGTTCTTCTCCAGCGGTCACCCCTGGTCCGGGCTCGACCCGAAGCGGCTCGGCGCCAAGCCGCCGCTGCGCCGGTCCCGCCGCACCGGTTCCGGTTCCGTCACCGCTCCCGTCGACGCAAAGGAGGCGTGAGAGATGTCGAAGCTGGGAGATCTCGGCGCCAAGCTGTACCGCGGTGAGGTCGGCTACGACTTCGTCGGCAAGCGCTTTCTCTGGTACGGCGTTTCCATCCTGATCACCATCACGGCGATCGTGGGCCTGGCCGTCCAGGGCCTCAACATGGGCATCGAGTTCAAGGGCGGTGCCGTTTTCACCACCCCCAAGACCTCCGTGTCCGTCGCCAGGGCGACCGAGGAGGCCAAGAAGGCCTCCGGCCACGAGGCGATCGTCCAGCAGCTGGGCACCGGCGGCCTGCGCATCCAGATCTCCGGTCTGGACACCGATGACGCCGCCGGCGTGAAGAAGCAGCTGGCCGGCGACCTCAAGGTCAAGGAAGGCGACATCAACGCCGACCTGGTCGGCCCCAGCTGGGGCGAGCAGATCGCGGCCAAGGCCTGGACCGGCCTCGCCGTCTTCATGGTCCTCGTGGTGATCTACCTCGCCATCGCCTTCGAATGGCGGATGGCGGTCGCCGCGCTGGTCGCACTGATCCACGACCTCACCATCACCGTCGGCATCTACGCGCTCGTCGGCTTCGAGGTCACCCCCGGCACCGTGATCGGTCTGCTGACCATCCTCGGCTACTCCCTCTACGACACCGTCGTCGTCTTCGACGGTCTGAAGGAGCAGTCGAAGGACATCACCAAGCAGACCCGCTACACCTTCAGCGAGATCGCCAACCGCAGCATCAACGGCACCCTGGTCCGCTCGATCAACACCACCGTCGTGGCGCTCCTGCCGGTCGCGGCCCTGCTGTTCATCGGTGGCGGCTTCCTCGGCGCGGGCATGCTGAACGACATCTCGCTGTCGCTGTTCGTCGGCCTCGCGGCCGGTGCTTACTCCTCGATCTTCATCGCGACCCCGCTGGTCGTGGACCTCAAGGAGCGAGAGCCGGCGATGAAGGCCCTGCGCAAGCGGGTCCTGGCCAAGCGGGCCTCCGCGGCCGCCAAGGGCGAGTCCGAGGCCGGCGACGGGGCGTACGAGGGCACGGACCAGCCGCAGATCGTGGCCCAGGGCCGGGCGGGGCGGCGTCGATGAGCACACTGCCGCCCGAGGTGCACGAGCTGCTGCTCAGCCGGATCAAGGACGTCCCGGACTACCCGAAGCCGGGGGTGATGTTCAAGGACATCACCCCCCTGCTGGCCGACCCGAAGGCCTTCACGGCCCTGACGGACACGCTGACCGGGCTGGCCGAGTCCTACGGCGCCACGAAGATCGTCGGTCTGGAGGCGCGCGGGTTCATCCTCGCCGC
Source organism: Streptomyces sp. NPDC032472 (assembly GCF_040636955.1). Classification (NCBI taxonomy): domain Bacteria; kingdom Bacillati; phylum Actinomycetota; class Actinomycetes; order Kitasatosporales; family Streptomycetaceae; genus Streptomyces; species Streptomyces sp. NPDC032472. Next base: position 49,339 of record NZ_JBEZVK010000030.1, on the reverse strand, counting down.
GCCGGTGGCCGTCCGCGCGGGCATCGGCTTCGTGCCGGTCCGCAAGGCCGGCAAGCTGCCCGGCGCGACGCTGTCCCAGGCGTACGACCTGGAGTACGGGACCGCGGAGATCGAGGTCCACGCCGAGGACCTCCGGGCCGGCGACCGCGTCATGGTCATCGACGACGTCCTGGCCACCGGCGGGACCGCCGAGGCCTCGCTGTCGCTGATCCGCCGGGCCGGTGCCGAGGTCGCCGGTGTGGCGGTGCTCATGGAGCTGTCGTTCCTGCCGGGGCGCGCGAAGCTGGCCGACGCGCTTGCCGGGGCTCCGCTGGATGCGCTGATCGTGGTCTGACGGCCTCTGCCTCTGCTTGCCGAAGCGGCGGGTGTCCGGGTCTGCCCCGGGTGCCCGCCGCTTCGGCGTGTGCGGGTCCGCTGCGCGGGGCTTTTCTCCCCGCCCCGCCCTTTCTCCGTCTCCGCCTCAAGCGCCGGCGGGGCTGGATGCTCGGGGCTCCGCCCCGGACCCCGCGCCTCAAACGCCGGCGGGGCTGGATGGTGCCGGCGGGGCTGAATGGTGTCGGAGGGGCTGGATGGTGCCGGCGGGTTGGATGGTGCCGCGGGGCTGGGTGGTGGGGGTGGGGCCGGGTGGTGGGGGGCGCCCGCCATGCGGGCGGGGGGAACGGGTCGGCGGAACGCTCGCTACCATGGGTTATCCGGACCTGACCGGGGCACCGGATCGTCCCCCGGACTCCGGGGGGACCCCCAGAGGAGCGCTCTTGCCAGACGAGGTCCAGCCACTCTCCGCCGCGCAGCCCGACCCGCAGGCAGACAAGGCCGCGGCGCCTCCCGCCACGCCCCCGAAGGCCCCGCCCCTGAGGCCCTCGCCGGCGAAGTCCGCGGGGTCCTCCAACCGTGTGCGCGCCCGGCTCGCGCGCCTCGGAGTCCAGCGTTCCAACCCGTACAACCCGGTACTGGAACCCCTGCTGCGCATAGTCCGCAGCAACGACCCGAAGATCGAGACGGCCACCCTGCGCCAGATCGAGCAGGCCTACCAGGTCGCCGAGCGCTGGCACCGCGGCCAGAAGCGCAAGAGCGGCGACCCGTACATCACCCACCCGCTCGCGGTCACCACCATCCTCGCCGAGCTCGGCATGGACCCGGCCACCCTGATGGCGGGCCTGCTGCACGACACCGTCGAGGACACCGAGTACGGGCTGGAGGACCTGCGCCGCGACTTCGGCGACGCCGTCGCCCTCCTCGTCGACGGCGTCACCAAGCTCGACCGGGTCAAGTTCGGCGAGGCCGCCCAGGCCGAGACCGTCCGCAAGATGGTCGTGGCCATGGCCAAGGACCCCCGTGTCCTGGTCATCAAGCTCGCCGACCGCCTGCACAACATGCGCACCATGCGCTACCTCAAGCGGGAGAAGCAGGAGAAGAAGGCCCGCGAGACCCTCGAGATCTACGCGCCGCTGGCCCACCGCCTCGGCATGAACACGATCAAGTGGGAGCTCGAGGACCTCGCCTTCGCGATCCTCTACCCCAAGATGTACGACGAGATCGTCCGGCTCGTCGCCGAGCGCGCCCCGAAGCGGGACGAGTACCTCGCCATCGTCACCGACGAGGTGATGGTCGACCTCAGAGCCGCCCGGATCAAGGCCACCGTCACCGGCCGGCCCAAGCACTACTACAGCGTCTACCAGAAGATGATCGTCCGCGGCCGTGACTTCGCGGAGATCTACGACCTGGTGGGCATCCGCGTCCTCGTCGACACCGTCCGCGACTGCTACGCCGCCCTCGGCACCGTGCACGCGCGGTGGAACCCGGTCCCCGGCCGGTTCAAGGACTACATCGCGATGCCCAAGTTCAACATGTACCAGTCGCTGCACACGACGGTCATCGGGCCCAACGGCAAGCCGGTCGAACTCCAGATCCGCACCTTCGACATGCACCGCCGCGCCGAGTACGGCATCGCCGCCCACTGGAAGTACAAGCAGCAGACCGTCGCCGGCGCCTCCAAGATCCGCACCGACGTCCCGCAGGCCGCCAAGGGCAGCGCCGGCCAGGACACCGTCAACGACATGGCCTGGCTGCGCCAGCTGCTGGACTGGCAGAAGGAGACCGAGGACCCCGGCGAGTTCCTCGACTCGCTGCGCTTCGACCTCTCCCGCAACGAGGTCTTCGTCTTCACGCCCAAGGGCGACGTCATCGCCCTGCCCGCCGGCGCCACCCCCGTGGACTTCGCGTACGCCGTCCACACCGAGGTCGGCCACCGCACCATAGGCGCCCGCGTCAACGGGCGCCTGGTGCCGCTGGAGTCCACCCTCGACAACGGCGACCTCGTCGAGGTCTTCACCTCCAAGGCCGAGGGCGCCGGCCCCTCCCGCGACTGGCTCGGCTTCGTCAAGTCGCCGCGCGCCCGCAACAAGATCCGCGCCTGGTTCTCCAAGGAGCGCCGCGACGAGGCCATCGAGCACGGCAAGGACGCCATCGCGCGGGCCATGCGCAAGCAGAACCTGCCGATCCAGCGCATCCTGACCGGCGACTCGCTCGTCACCCTCGCCCACGAGATGCGCTACCCCGACATCTCGTCCCTGTACGCGGCGATCGGCGAGGGCCACGTGGCCGCGCAGGGCGTCGTACAGAAGCTCGTCCAGGCCCTCGGCGGCGAGGAGGCCGCCAACGAGGACATCGAGGAGAGCGTCCCGCCGTCCCGCGCCCGCACCAAGCGGCGCGGCAGCGCCGACCCCGGTGTGGTCGTCAAGGGCGTCGACGACGTCTGGGTCAAGCTGGCCCGCTGCTGCACCCCGGTCCCCGGCGACCCGATCATCGGCTTCGTCACCCGCGGCAGTGGCGTATCGGTTCACCGCGCGGACTGCGTCAACGTGGACTCCCTCTCGCAGCAGCCCGAGCGGATCCTCGAGGTCGAGTGGGCGCCCACCCAGTCCTCGGTCTTCCTGGTCGCCATCCAGGTCGAGGCGCTGGACCGCTCCCGCCTGCTCTCGGACGTCACCCGGGTCCTGTCGGACCAGCACGTGAACATCCTCTCGGCGGCCGTCCAGACCTCCCGCGACCGGGTGGCCACCTCCCGCTTCACCTTCGAGATGGGCGACCCGAAGCACCTGGGCCACGTCCTGAAGGCCGTACGCGGCGTCGAGGGCGTCTACGACGTCTACCGCGTCACCTCGGCCCGCCGGCCGTAGCTGCCGCCCGCACGTCACAGGGCCCCGGTACGCATTGCGCGTACCGGGGCCCTCGCGTTGCCCGGGCGGCCTTCTCAGCCGCCGAACTCCTCCAGGCCCTTCAGCGCCTGGTCCAGCAGGGCCTGGCGGCCCTCCAGCTCACGCGACAGCTTGTCGGCCTTCGCGTTGTTGCCCGCCGCGCGGGCCGCGTCGATCTGCTCGCGCAGCTTGTCGACCGCTGCCTGCAGCTGACCCGTCAGGCCGGCCGCACGGGCCCGCGCCTCCGGGTTCGTACGCCGCCACTCGCCCTCCTCGGCCTCCTGGATGGCCCGCTCCACCGCGTGCATCCGGCCCTCGACCTTCGGGCGGGCGTCGCGCGGCACGTGGCCGATGGCCTCCCAGCGCTCGTTGATCGAACGGAACGCGGCCCGCGCCGCCTTCAGGTCCGTCACCGGGACGAGCTTCTCGGCCTCCTCGGCCAGCTCCTCCTTCAGCTTCAGGTTCTCGACCTGCTCGGCGTCACGCTCCGCGAACACCTCCGAGCGCGCCGCGAAGAACACGTCCTGCGCACCGCGGAAACGGTTCCACAGGTCGTCCTCGGCCTCGCGCTGCGCACGGCCCGCCGCCTTCCAGTCCGCCATCAGCTCGCGGTAGCGGGCGGCCGTCGGACCCCAGTCCGTCGACTTCGACAGCGACTCGGCCTCGGCGACCAGCCTCTCCTTGACCTTGCGGGCGTCCTCGCGCTGCGCGTCCAGCGAGGCGAAGTGCGCCTTGCGGCGCTTGGAGAAGGCGGACCGGGCGTGCGAGAAGCGGTGCCACAGCTCGTCGTCCGACTTGCGGTCCAGGCGCGGCAGACCCTTCCAGGTGTCCACCAGGGCGCGCAGCCGCTCGCCCGCGGCCCGCCACTGGTCGCTCTGCGCCAGCTCCTCGGCCTCGGCCACCAGCGCGTCCTTGGCCGCGCGGGCCTCGTCCGTCTGCTTGGCCTTCTGGGCTCGGCGCTCCTCGCGCCGCGAGTCCACCGCCGCGACCAGCTTGTCCAGCCGGACGCGCAGGGCGTCCAGGTCGCCCACCGCATGGTGCTCCTCCACCTGCGTGCGCAGGTGGTCGATCGCGGTCTGCGCGTCCTTGGCGGACAGATCGGTGGTCCGCACCCGCCGTTCGAGGAGGCCGATCTCGACCACCAGGCCCTCGTACTTGCGCTCGAAGTAGGCCAGGGCCTCCTCGGGGGTGCCCGCCTGCCACGAGCCGACGACCTTCTCCCCCTCGGCAGTACGCACGTACACGGTGCCCGTCTCGTCGACGCGGCCCCACGGGTCGCTGCTCACAGCGCCTCCTCCACCTGATGCCCGCGAGGGGGTTCACCCCCCGGGCATCGTCCACAGTTTCCTGGGGCGGGCAGCGCCCGCCCTGCACAACGCCAACATAGGCGACCGCCGGGCCGGCTGTCCGCATCCCGCACGACGGAATATCGCCGCAGGGGGCGCGCGGCCGGCCGGGCGCGCCGCTGCCGGGCCCGTCAGTTCTTGGTGACGGCGGCCTTCTCCACGGTCACCGGGGTCTTCGGGGCCCCGTCCTGCCCGCCGTCGGCGGTTCCGGCCTTGGCGATCTCCTCCAGCGCCTTCAGACCCGCCGCGTCGATCTTGCCGAACGGCGTGTACGACGGCGCCAGCGGGCTGTCCTTGTAGACCAGGAAGAACTGGCTGCCGCCGGTGTGCGGCCGGCCGGTGTTGGCCATCGCCACCGTGCCCGCCGGGTAGACGACCTGGCCCTGCTCGTTGGGCTTGCCCAGGGCGTCGAGGTTCTCGTCCGCGATCGTGTAGCCGGGGCCGCCCATGCCCGTGCCCTCCGGGTCGCCGCACTGGAGGACGAAGATCCCCGAGGTGGTCAGGCGGTGGCACTTGGTGTTGTCGAAGAAGCCCTTGTCCGCGAGCGACTTGAACGAGTTGACGGTCTCCGGGGTCTTGGCCGCGTCCATCTCGGCCTTGATCTCACCGGCGCTCGTCTTCAGGTCGAAGGTGTACTTGGCCTTCTGGTCGATCGCCATCGCGGGCGCCGGGGAGGTCTTCGGGCTCGCCGACGCCGACGGGTTCGCGTTCGGCTCGGCCGCCTGTTCCTTCTTGTCCTTGTCGAAGACACCGCCGACGATCAGGCCCACCAGCGTCGCGATCACCACGGCGACCGCCGCGCCGATCACCGCCGCCCGCTGGCGCGCCTTGCGGCGGGCCTCCGCCCGGCGCTTCTGCTGGCGCTCGTACTTCTCCCTGGCGAGCTGTCGCCGCCGCTGATCGCTCGTGACCACCGGGTCGTCTCCTTGTGCGTCTCTGGTACCGCTGTCCGGGCTCGGTAAGGCCGTACCGTATATGGGTTCGCTGTGAAACGAGCCGCGCCGGTAGGCTCTGAGCAGCAGCATTGCCGAGACGGGTCGCTGCTGCCGCTCCCGCCGGACGACGAATGAGGACGAACGTGCTGATTGCCGGCTTCCCCGCCGGGGCCTGGGGGACCAACTGCTACGTGGTCGCCCCCGCCGCAGGCGAGGAATGCGTGATCATCGACCCGGGCCACCAGGCGACCCAGGGCGTCGAGGAAACGCTGAAGAAGCATCGGCTCAAGCCCGTCGCGGTGGTCCTCACCCACGGCCACATCGACCATGTGGCCTCCGTGGTCCCGGTGTGCGGAGCGCACGACGTGCCGGCCTGGATCCACCCCGAGGACCGCTACATGATGAGCGACCCGGAGAAGGCCCTCGGCCGCTCCATCGGGATGCCCCTGATGGGCGAGCTCACCATCGGCGAGCCGGACGACGTCCGCGAGCTGACCGACGGCGCCGGGCTGAAGCTGGCCGGACTGGACTTCACGGTGGCGCACGCGCCCGGCCATACCAAGGGGTCGGTGACCTTCCGGATGCCCGAGCAGTCCGACATCCCCTCGGTCTTCTTCTCGGGTGACCTGCTCTTCGCCGGCTCCATCGGACGCACCGACCTGCCCGGCGGCTCCCACGCCGAGATGCTCGAATCGCTGGCCCGCGTGTGCCTGCCGCTCGACGACTCGACCGTGGTGCTGTCCGGCCACGGTCCCCAGACCACCATCGGCCGCGAGCGCGCGACCAACCCGTACCTGCGGGAGGTCGCCGCCGGCCTCGGGGAAGGCACCGCCGCCCCGCGACGAGGAATGTGACGAGACTTTCGTGAGCACCTTCAAGGCCCCCAAGGGCACGTACGACCTGATCCCGCCGTTCTCGGCGAAGTACCTGGCCGTCCGCGAGGCCATCTCCGGCCCGCTGCGCAAGGCCGGCTACGGGTACGTCGAGACGCCGGGCTTCGAGGACGTAGAGCTTTTCGCGCGCGGTGTCGGTGAATCGACCGACATCGTGACCAAAGAGATGTTCACCCTGACCACGAAGGGCGGCGCCAACCTGGCGCTCCGGCCCGAGGGCACGGCATCCGTCCTGCGCGCGGCGCTGGAGGCCAACCTCCACAAGGCCGGCGGTCTGCCGGTCAAGCTCTGGTACTCCGGTTCGTACTACCGCTACGAGCGCCCTCAGAAGGGCCGCTACCGCCACTTCTCCCAGGTCGGTGCCGAGGCCATCGGCGCCGAGGACCCGGCTCTGGACGCCGAGCTGATCATCCTGGCCGACCAGGCATACCGCTCGCTGGGCCTCAGCAACTTCCGCATCCTGCTGAACTCCCTCGGCGACAAGGAGTGCCGCCCGGTCTACCGGGAGGCGCTCCAGACCTTCCTGCGCGGGCTGGACCTGGACGAGGAGACGCTGCGCCGCGCCGAGATCAACCCGCTGCGGGTGCTCGACGACAAGCGGGCCGACGTCCAGAAGCAGCTGGTCGACGCCCCGCTGCTGCGCGACTACCTCTGCGACGCCTGCAAGGCGTACCACGAGGAGGTCCGGGCGCTGATCACGGCCGCCGGGGTCGCCTTCGAGGACGACGAGAAGCTGGTGCGCGGCCTGGACTACTACACGCGCACCACCTTCGAGTTCGTCCACGACGGCCTGGGCTCGCAGTCCGCTGTCGGCGGCGGCGGCCGCTACGACGGCCTGTCCGAGATGATCGGCGGCCCCGCGCTGCCGTCGGTGGGCTGGGCGCTGGGCGTGGACCGCACGGTCTTGGCACTGGAGGCCGAGGGCGTCGAGCTGGACATCCCGCCGGTTGCCGAGGTGTACGCAGTCCCGCTGGGCGACGAGGCGAAGCGCGTGCTGTTCGGCGTGGTCACGCAGCTGCGCGCGGCTGGCATCGCCTCCGACTTCTCGTACGGAGGGAAGGGCCTGAAGGCGGCGATGAAGGGCGCGAACCGCTCGGGTGCGCGCTTGGCGATCATCGCGGGCGAGCGGGACCTGGCCGAGGGAGTCGTCCAGGTCAAGGAAATGGAGTCCGGCGAACAGACCGCAGTGGCTCTGGACGGGCTCATCGAGAGCGTGCGCGCGAAGCTCGCGTGACGTGCGGAGGCCGGACGGCGCATACCGTCCGGCCTCGACCCCCGCGAGTTGCGGGGAGCATGCACCGCCCTTGGTTTCGAACGCGGGGTCACCCCCGCACGGGCGGGGAGCAGTCGACCGCACAACGACGGACGGCCGTACGTGGTTGCTCCCCGGCAGGGCCCACAGACCCGTGCGGCAGAATGCACCGCATGACGACTACAGGCGAGGAAACCGTGCGGACCGTCGGCGCGAGCCGGGCGCTGGCCTGGCTGCTGGTGATAACCGGCGCGGCCGGGCTGGTCGCGGCCTGGGTGATCACGATCGACAAGTTCAAGCTGCTGGAAGACCCGAACTTCACGCCGGGCTGCAGCCTCAACCCGATCGTCTCCTGCGGCAACATCATGAAGAGCGAGCAGGCCTCCGCCTTCGGGTTCCCCAACCCGATGATGGGCCTCGTCGCGTACGGGATCGTGATCTGCGTCGGCATGAGCCTGCTGGCCGGGGCCCGGTTCCGGCCCTGGTACTGGCTGACCTTCAACGCCGGCTGCCTCTTCGGCGTCGTCTTCTGCGCCTGGCTGACCTACCAGTCGCTGTACAACATCAACGCGCTCTGCCTGTGGTGCTGCCTGGCCTGGGTCGCCACGATCTTCCTGTTCTGGTACGTCACGGCGCACAACGTGCGCGAGGGCCTGCTGCCCGCCCCCGGCTGGCTGCGCGGCTTCCTCGACGAGTTCACCTGGGTGCTGCCGGTCCTGCACGTCGGCATCATCGGCATGCTGATCCTGACCCGCTGGTGGGACTTCTGGACCTCCTGAGCCCGCCGGGTCTGTCAGTGGGAGCGCATAGGCTTCCCGTGTGGAACCAGACCTGTTCACCGCCGCAGCCGAAGACCGCCGGGAGAAGGATCCGGCGAGCTCCCCGCTCGCCGTACGCATGCGCCCGCGCACCCTGGACGAGGTCGTCGGCCAGCAGCACCTGCTGAAGCCCGGATCGCCGCTGCGGCGGCTGGTCGGGGAGGGCGCCGGCGGTCCGGCCGGCGCGTCGTCGGTGATCCTGTGGGGCCCGCCCGGCATCGGCAAGACCACGCTCGCGTACGTGGTGAGCCAGGCGACGCAGAAGCGCTTCGTGGAGCTGTCCGCCATCACGGCGGGCGTGAAGGAGGTGCGGGCGGTCATCGAGGGCGCCAAGCGGGCGGCCGGCGGGTACGGCAAGGAGACCGTCCTCTTCCTCGACGAGATCCACCGCTTCAGCAAGGCCCAGCAGGACTCGCTGCTCCCGGCCGTGGAGAACCGGTGGGTGACGCTGATCGCGGCGACCACCGAGAACCCGTACTTCTCCGTGATCTCCCCGCTGCTGTCGCGCTCGCTGCTGCTGACGCTGGAGCCGCTGACCGACGAGGACCTCAGCGGGCTGCTGCACCGGGCCCTGACCGAGGAACGGGGGCTCGGCGGGGCGGTGTCCCTCCCGGCGGACGCCGAGGCGCACCTGCTGCGGATCGCGGGCGGCGACGCCCGGCGGGCGCTGACGGCGCTGGAGGCCGCGGCCGGCTCGGCGATCGCCAAGGGCGAGGACGAGATCACGCTGCGGACGGTCGAGGAGACCGTCGACCGGGCCGCCGTGGCCTACGACCGGGACGGCGACCAGCACTACGACGTGGCGAGCGCGCTGATCAAGTCGATCCGCGGCTCGGACGTGGACGCAGCCCTGCACTACCTGGCCCGGATGATCGAAGCGGGGGAGGACCCGCGGTTCATCGCGCGGCGCCTGATGATCTCGGCGAGCGAGGACATCGGCCTGGCGGACCCGACGGCCCTGCCGCTCGCGGTGGCCGCGGCCCAGGCGGTCGCGATGATCGGCTTCCCGGAGGCGGCGCTGACGCTGTCGCACGTGACGATCGCCCTGGCGCTGGCCCCGAAGTCGAACACGGCGACGACCGCGATCGGCGCGGCCCTCGCGGACGTGCGGGCGGGCCTGGCCGGATCGGTGCCGGCGCACCTGCGCGACGGCCACTACAAGGGCGCCGCGAAGCTGGGGCACGCCGTGGGCTACGTGTACCCGCACGACGTGCCGGGCGCGATCGCCGCCCAGCAGTACGCCCCCGACGCGGTCCACGGCAAGCGCTACTACGAACCGACCCGCTACGGCGCGGAAGCCCGCTACGCGGACATCGTGGAAAAGGTCCGAGACCGCCTCCGCGGCACCACCGGCTCCTGACCGCACCGCCGGGCTCCGTCGCCGGGTGGCCTCACCCCGAAGCAGGTCCCAGGGCGTCCCAGGGGTCGGCGGGCCCGCCGCGGCCCGGACGTCCTTCGGGGCGCCGGTTGATCCAGCCGAGGCCGCCGATGTCAAGTCGCAGGCGTGCACGGGTGACGGCCACGTAGGCGAGGCGCGCCTCGGCATCGTCGATCTCGCCCGGCAGCGGAACCCCGTTCTCGTCGGTCTCCTCCGGGTCCACCGGTTCGGTGAAGTCCTCACCGATGCGGACCGAGGCCCATTCACGGCCCTTGGCCTTGTGGGCGGTGGAGACCACGATCTCGGCACCCTGCTCGGCCGAGAGCCGCTCCACGGCGGCCAGGATGACCTCGACGCCGTGCTCGTCCACCAGGTCGACGAGCGGCAGCAGGTCCCGGCCGGACGGGTCGTACTCGGCGTACTCCTGGAGCTCGCCCCAGGATTCGAAGAGGATCAGTTCGGGGTGCGTACTGCGCTTTCCGGCCTTGAGGTCGCGGGCAGCCCGGGCGAGGGCGCTGAGCGCCTCGCCGCCGCCCACCAGGCCGACCCTGCGGCCGCCCTCCAGCAGCCGCATCACTTCGAGCATGGCCCCGACGTTGGACCGGCACAGGATGGCCTCCGGCTGCTCCACCCGCTCCAGCCGGGTGTCGATGGCCGGGGTTCCGGTCAGCCGGAGCGGCGATGCGGCGAGGTGGAGCCACCGGTTGGCCTCCTCGGCGAGCGCGGAGCCGAAGCGGAAGGACCGGGACAAGGCCAGCTGCGTCCCGTCGAAGCCGGTCATCACGTCCCTGGCACCGCGCCATCCGTAGATGGCCTGGGCCGAGTCGCCGACCATGACCAGCTGGGCGTGGTGGCGCTGCGCAGTGAAGATCTTCTCCACCACCGGGTTGGTGTCCTGCGCCTCGTCCAGCAGCAGGAAATCGGCCGGGATGACCGGGTCGGTGAGGGCCCAGATCTTGAGGTAGTGGTCGTGGTCGAACCGGACCACGCCCTCGTGCGGGTTCTGCAGGTCCTCCCAGGCCTTGGCGGCGTACGGCAGCACGATGTCGACGAGCTGGGCGTGCAGGTGCTCGGCCTCGATGCCGCGCAGCCGCGGGACGTGGTGGCGCCCGATGGTGCTGTCCGCCGACTGGCAGAAGCGGGTGACGGTCCGCAGCGCCGTGTAGGACAGCGCCTTGTTGGTGACCTTGCGCTCGCCGATCCGCACGCGCATGTTGACCGCGATGCCGAGTAAGGCGCCGGTCTTCCAGCCGGGAACCCGCGGGGCGTTCAGCCGGGAGGCATAGTGCCGGCCCACCGCGCCGAAGGCGAGGGAGTGGGCGGTACGGCAGTCCACGGTGTCGGGGAACTTGCGGGCCGCGTCGACGGCGATGGACTTGTTGAAGGCGATGTACCGGCCGCGGGCGCCCGTGCCCTTCGCGAGCATGGCCAGGGTCGTGGTCTTGCCCGTCCCGGCGCCCGCCTGGAGGACCAGGTGGTCCCCGTTCCGGAAGGAGTCGACGGCCGCGCTCTGCTCAGGGGTCGGGACGGTCATCGTGCTCCTCCGTGTCGCTGTGACGTCGCCGGGCGGGATCACGGTGGCACAGGGAGATCATCCGTGTCCGGCGATCACGGTTTCCCCGCTCCTGCGGCGCCGTTGCGGCCTCGGATACGATGGGGCGCGGACGCCGGCGTCGTTCCGTGATCTCGGTCACGGGTGTGAGGTCGTCGTCCTGGGCGTGAGTGGCTGCCGTGCAGCCGCGGATTCCCCTGGCAGCAGGGGGAGCACGTCCCCGTCCGGGGTGGCGGTCCGAGCGGCCGGCCCCCCTGTCCCGCACTTCGCCTGGTCACAGCGGCCGCCCCTGGTCGAGAGCACCCGGCGGCGTGAGGGATACTGAGGCGTTGGACTCTACGAGGGTTCGTACGCGTTCGGCTCCGGTGAGCTGCCGAACGCCTTCCCTGGGACGCGGCTGACCTTGCTTATCGTCGTCGAAAGCGGATTCCGTTTCGTTGGAATCCGAACTCCGATGCGCTCTGGGCAGGGGGATCCCATGTGGTCGAGACATTACGTCCTCCTCGACAAGGTAAGCCTCACCTAACTTTTATGGAGGTAGGTTCCCCGTGAACCAGAAGCGACCCAAGGTCAAGAAGTCGCGCGCTCTCGGCATCGCCCTGACGCCGAAGGCCGTCAAGTACTTCGAGGCCCGCCCCTACCCGCCGGGCGAGCACGGCCGTGGCCGCAAGCAGAACTCGGACTACAAGGTCCGTCTGCTCGAGAAGCAGCGTCTGCGCGCTCAGTACGACATCTCCGAGCGTCAGATGGCCCGCGCGTACGACCGCGCCAAGAAGGCCGAGGGCAAGACGGGCGAGGCGCTGGTCGTCGAGCTCGAGCGTCGTCTCGACGCCCTGGTCCTGCGTGCCGGCATCGCCCGCACCATCTACCAGGCCCGCCAGATGGTCGTCCACGGCCACATCGAGGTCAACGGCGCCAAGGTCGACAAGCCGTCCTTCCGCGTTCGTCCGGACGACGTCATCACCGTCCGCGAGCGCAGCCGCGAGAAGGTTCCGTTCCAGATCGCCCGTGAGGGTGGCTACGCAGGCGAGGGCGAGACCCCGCGCTACCTGCAGGTCAACCTGAAGGCCCTGGCCTTCCGCCTGGACCGCGACCCGAACCGCAAGGAAATCCCGGTCATCTGCGACGAGCAGCTCGTCGTCGAGTACTACGCCCGCTGATCCGGCGGCCGTAGCACCACAGGCTGGTCAGCCCGCCGGTTCCCCTCTGGGGGAGCCGGCGGGCTTCCTTTTCCCCGTCCTGCGGAACGGAGAGTGCCGCTCCGGGCGCCCTGCGTAGACGGCCGGCCCGCCCGCCACGGCCGGTCCCCCGTTCCGGTACGGCAGCGGATCTCCGGCGCGATAGGGTCGGAGAACGAATTCTTCCTCCGTAGTGATCAACATGCAGAGAGCGGTGCAACGTGTCCGGTGGAGAGGTGGCCGGGATCCTCGTGGCCGTCTTCTGGGCGGTCCTGGTCTCCTTCCTCGCCCTGGCGCTGGCGAGGCTGGCCCAGGTGCTCAAGGCGGCCACCAAGCTGGTGGCCGACGTGACCGAGCAGGCCGTCCCGCTGCTCGCGGACGCCTCCACCACCGTCCGCTCCGCGCGCACCCAGCTCGACCGGGTCGACGCCATCGCGAGCGACGTCCAGGAGGTCACCTCCAACGCCTCCGCCCTGTCCTCCACCGTGGCCTCCACCTTCGGCGGCCCGCTGGTCAAGGTCGCCGCCTTCGGCTACGGAGTCCGCAAGGCGCTCGGCAGGACGCAGGACGGGGCGCCGCGCGCCGGCACGGAGCGACGCACCGTGATCGTTGGCCGTACGGTGCCGGCGGCCCGGCGCCGCAAGCAGAAGGGCTGAAGACGCCGATGTTCCGCCGAGCCTTCTGGTTCACCGCAGGCGCTGCCGCCGGCGTGTGGGCCACCACCAAGGTCAACCGGCAGCTGAAGAAGCTGACGCCGGAGAGCCTCGCCGCCCTGGCCGCCGACAAGGCCGTCGAGGCCGGCCACCGCCTCAAGGACTTCGCCCTCGACGTCAAGGCGGGAATGATCCAGCGCGAGGACGAGCTGAACGACGCACTGGGGCTGCACCAGGACCCCGACCGGCCCGACAACGTCACCGCCCTTCCCGGGCCGCGGCGGCCGCGGGCCATCCAGAACGACAAGCGCCTCCGGGCCACCGACCGACCGAACCTTACGTACATCAACCGGAATGAGGACCACTGATGGAGTCGGCTGAAATCCGCCGCCGCTGGCTGAGCTTCTTCGAGGAGCGCGGTCATGCCGTTGTCCCTTCGGCGTCGCTCATCGCGGACGACCCGACTCTGCTGCTGGTCAACGCGGGCATGGTCCCGTTCAAGCCGTACTTCCTCGGTGAGACCAAGCCGCCGGCCCCGCGGGCCACCAGCGTGCAGAAGTGCGTGCGCACCCCGGACATCGAAGAGGTCGGCAAGACCACCCGCCACGGCACCTTCTTCCAGATGTGCGGCAACTTCTCCTTCGGCGACTACTTCAAGGAAGGCGCCATCAAGCTGGCCTGGGAGCTGCTGACCACCCCGGTGGCCGACGGCGGCTACGGGCTGGAGCCGGAGAAGCTCTGGATCACCGTCTACCAGGACGACGACGAGGCCGAGCAGATCTGGCGCGACGTCATCGGCGTCCCCGCCGAGCGCATCCAGCGCCTGGGCAAGAAGGACAACTTCTGGTCCATGGGCGTCCCCGGCCCCTGCGGCCCCTGCTCCGAGATCAACTACGACCGCGGTCCGGAGTTCGGCGTCGAGGGCGGCCCGGCCGTCAACGACGAGCGCTACGTGGAGATCTGGAACCTGGTCTTCATGCAGTACGAGCGCGGCGCCGGCGACGGCAAGGAGGACTTCCCGATCCTCGGCGACCTGCCGTCGAAGAACATCGACACCGGTCTCGGCCTCGAGCGCCTGGCGATGATCCTGCAGGGCGTGCAGAACATGTACGAGACCGATACCCTGCGCGTGGTCATGGACAAGGCCACCGAGCTGACCGGGGTCCAGTACGGCGCCGCCAAGGAGACCGACGTCTCCATGCGCGTGGTCGCCGACCACATGCGCACCTCCGTCATGCTCATCGGTGACGGCGTCACCCCGGGCAACGAGGGCCGCGGCTACGTGCTGCGCCGCATCATGCGCCGCGCCATCCGCAACATGCGCCTCATGGGCGCAACCGGCCCGGTCGTGAAGGAGCTCATCGACGTCGTCATCGACACGATGGGCCAGCAGTACCCCGAGCTGATCACCGACCGCAAGCGCATCGAGACCGTCGCGCTCGCCGAAGAGGCCGCCTTCCTCAAGGCCCTCAAGGGCGGCACCAACATCCTCGACACCGCCGTCACCGAGACCAAGGCCGCCGGCGGCACCGTCCTCTCCGGCGACAAGGCGTTCCTGCTCCACGACACCTGGGGCTTCCCGATCGACCTCACCCTCGAGATGGCCGCCGAGCAGGGCCTGACCGTGGACGAGCCCGGCTTCCGCCGCCTGATGCAGGAGCAGCGCGACCGGGCCAAGGCCGACGCCAAGGCCAAGAAGACCGGCCACGCCGACGTCTCCGCCTACCGCGAGATCGCCGACACTGCCGGCGGCACCGAGTTCACCGGCTACGCCACCAACCAGGGCGAGGCCACCATCGTGGGCCTGCTCGTCAACGGCGTCTCCTCCCCGGCCGCCTCCGAGGGCGACGAGGTCGAGGTCGTCCTCGACCGCACCCCGTTCTACGCCGAGGGCGGCGGCCAGCTCGCCGACCAGGGCCGGATCAAGCTCGACACCGGCGCGGTCATCGAGGTCCGCGACGTGCAGCAGCCGGTCCCGGGCGTCTCCGTCCACAAGGGCTCGGTCCAGGTCGGCGAGGTCACCGTCGGCGCCTCCGCGTACGCCGCGATCGACGTCCGGCGCCGCCGGGCCATCGCCCGCGCCCACTCCGCGACGCACCTGACCCACCAGGCGCTGCGCGATGCGCTGGGCCCGACCGCCGCCCAGGCCGGCTCCGAGAACAGCCCGGGCCGCTTCCGCTTCGACTTCGGCTCGCCGAACGCCGTCCCCGGCACGGTCCTGACCGACGTCGAGCAGAAGATCAACGACGTGCTGTCCCGCGAGCTCGACGTGACCGCCGAGATCATGAGCATCGACGAGGCGAAGAAGCAGGGCGCCATCGCCGAGTTCGGCGAGAAGTACGGCGAGCAGGTCCGCGTCGTGACCATCGGCGACTTCTCCAAGGAGCTGTGCGGCGGCACGCACGTCGGCAACACCTCCCAGCTGGGTCTGGTCAAGCTGCTCGGCGAGTCCTCCATCGGCTCCGGCGTGCGCCGTGTCGAGGCGCTCGTCGGCGCGGACGCGTACAACTTCCTCGCCAAGGAGCACACGGTCGTCGCCCAGCTCCAGGAGCTGGTCAAGGGCCGTCCGGAGGAACTGCCGGAGAAGATCGCCTCCATGCTCGGCAAGCTGAAGGACGCCGAGAAGGAGATCGAGAAGTTCCGCGCGGAGAAGGTCCTCCAGGCCGCCGCCGGCCTCGCCGACAACGCCCAGGACATCCGCGGCGTCGCCCTCGTCGTGGGCCAGGTCCAGGACGGCACCGGCGCCGACGACCTGCGCAAGCTGGTCCTCGACGTCCGCGGCCGCATCCAGGGCGACCGCCCGGCCGTCGTGGCCCTGTTCACCGTGGCGGGCGGCCGCCCGCTGACCGTGATCGCCACCAACGAGGCCGCCCGCGAGCGCGGCCTGAAGGCCGGCGACCTGGTCCGCACCGCCGCCAAGACCCTCGGCGGCGGCGGTGGCGGCAAGCCGGACGTCGCCCAGGGCGGCGGCCAGAACCCGGCCGCGGTCCCGGAGGCCATCGCCGCGGTCGAGCGCCTCGTGGTGGAGACGGTCTGACCATGACGCTGCGCCGCGGCCGCCGACTGGCCATCGACGTCGGGGACGCCCGGATCGGGGTCGCCTCCTGCGACCCCGACGGGGTGCTGGCCACTCCGGTGGAGACCGTCCCCGGCCGGGACATCCCCGCTGCCCACCGGCGGCTGCGGCAGCTCGTCGAGGAGTACGAACCCCTGGAGGTCGTGGTCGGCCTGCCCCGCTCGCTCAGCGGGCGGGAGGGGCCGGCCGCGGCCAAGGTGCGTGCCTTCGCCACGGAACTCGCCAAGGGCATCAAGCCGGTGGTGGTCCGCCTGGTGGACGAGCGGATGACCACGGTCACCGCCGCCCAGGGCCTTCGGGCCTCCGGGCGCAACGCCAAGAAGGGCCGGTCGGTGATCGACCAGGCAGCCGCTGTGGTGATCCTCCAGAACGCTCTTGAGACCGAACGGGTATCGGGTAATCCGCCCGGCGAGTGCGTCGAAGTGGTTGTCTGATCGCGATACGGTAACGTTCCGCGAGACGTGGCGGCATTCGAACAGCCGTCGCCCACCACTTCAGAGGCGGAACCGGGTGCCTGGCGGCCGTTGCCAGGTACTCCGTCTCGCGGCTCTAGGGGATCCATGACTGAGTATGGACGGGGCTCTGGCCCCGAACCGTGGCACCCGGAGGACCCCCTGTACGGGGACCCCGGGTGGGGCGGGCACGAGGCCCAGCAGGGTCAGATGCCCTACGGCGGTGGCCCGCAGCAGCAGTATCCGCAGGAGCCGCAGTACCAGCAGCAGTACGTCCAGCACGTCCAGCAGCAGGACCAGTACGGGCAGCCGATGCAGGGCTATGCCCCGCAGCAGCCCCACCCGGCCCAGCAGATGCAGCAGCCGCAGCAGATGCAGCCGCAGATGCAGCAGACGTACGCAGGCCAGGGCCAGACCTGGGACACCGGCCAGATCCAGTACGCCGACCCCGTCCAGACCGTCGACCCGTACGCGGGCGCCGAGCCGTACGCCCAGCAGCCCATCGGCGGCTTCCCCGGCGAGACCCCCGACCTCTACGGCACCGACGAGGCCTACCCGCCGCCGGAGCCCCCGGGCCGCCGCCGCCCGGACCCCGAGCCGAGCCTGGAGGAGGACGAGGAGGCCGAGGCCTCCTCGGACGATGACTCCGACGCCCCGGCCGGCGGCGGCCGCCGCGCGGGCCGCGGCAAGGGCGGCAAGGGCGGCAAGGGCAAGGGCAAGAAGAAGAGCAGCAAGGCCGCCTGCCTCGTCTCCGCAGTCGTGATCCTCGGCGTGGTCGGCGGGGGCGGCTACTACGGCTACAGCTACCTCAAGGCGCGCTTCGGTGCCGCCGAGGACTACACGGGTGCCGGAACCGACGAGTCCGTCGAGGTGCAGATCCCGCAGAACGCCACCCTGGCCCAGATGGGCAACATCCTCAAGGAACACGGGGTCGTCGCCAGCACGGACGCGTTCATCGCCGCAGCCCAGGCGAGCAAGAAGGGCACCTCGATCCAGGCCGGCGTCTACACGCTCAAGAAGAAGATGTCGGCCGCGTCCGCCGTCGCGGTGATGGTCGACCCCTCCAAGCTCAACGTGCTCACCATCCCCGAGGGCACCCGCGCCGTCGACGTCTACAAGGCGATCGACAAGAAGCTCGGCAAGCCCGAGGGCACCACCGCCCAGATCGCCAAGCAGGAGTCCAAGAACCTCGGCCTGCCCACCTGGGCCGCGAACAACGCGAAGATCCGCGACCCGCTGGAGGGCTTCCTCTACCCGGCGCGCTACGACCTGTCCAAGGACACCACGCCGCAGTCCCTCCTCAAGCAGATGATCCGCAACGCGAACGACAAGTACGCGGCCATCGGCATCGAGGAGAAGGCGAAGGCGCTCGGCCTGGAGAACCCGCTCCAGCTGGTCACGGTCGCGAGCCTCGTCCAGGTCGAGGGCAACAAGCACGAGGACTACCGCAAGATGTCCGAGGTCATCTACAACCGCCTGAAGAAGACCAACGACGTCACGAACCAGAAGCTCGAGTTCGACTCGACGATCAACTACCTCAAGGGCACGAGCGACATCAACGTCACCCGCGAGGAGACGCGCAAGCTCGACAACCCGTACAACACGTACTTCTACAAGGGCCTCACGCCCGGACCCATCAGCAACCCGGGCAGCGAAGCCATCAACGCCGCGCTCGACCCCGACAAGGGCGGCTGGATGTTCTTCGTGTCGGTCGACGGCAACACGACGACCTTCACCAAGACGTTCGCGGAACACGAGAAACTGGTGGCGCAGTTCAACGAACGTCAGAGCAAGAAGTCGGGTGGGTAGGTAACAGATGTCACGCATACGGGCCGCGGTGCTGGGTTCGCCCATCGAGCACTCCCTTTCACCGGTGCTGCACCGCGCCGCGTACCAGGAGCTCGGCCTCGCCGAGTGGTCGTACGACCGCTTCGAGATGGACGAGGCCGCGCTCCCCGGCTTCATCGCCGGCCTCGGTCCCGAATGGGCCGGACTGTCGCTGACCATGCCGCTGAAGCGGGCGGTCATCCCGCTCCTCGACGCCATCAGCGACACCGCCGCCTCCGTGGAGGCGGTCAACACGGTCGTCCTGACGAAGGACGGCCGCCGCCTCGGCGACAACACCGACATCCCCGGGATCATCGCCGCGCTCCACGAGCGCGGCGTGGACAGCGTCGACAGCGCCGCCATCCTCGGGGCCGGCGCCACGGCCTCCTCCGCACTGGCCGCGCTCAAGCGGATATGCACCGGCGAGATCACCGCGTACGTCCGCTCCCGCGCCCGCGCCGAGGAGATGCACCAGTGGGGCGCGCGGCTCGGCGTCCGCGTCCGCACGGCCGACTGGTCGCAGGCCCCGGAGGCGCTCGCCGCGCCCCTGGTGATCGCCACGACCCCGGCCGGGGCCACCGACGCCCTGGCGCCGGCCGTCCCCGACGCACCCGGCACGCTCTTCGACGTCCTGTACGACCCCTGGCCGACCGCCCTCGCCGCCGCCTGGTCGGAGCGCGGAGGGCGCCTGCTCGGCGGCCTGGACCTCCTGGTGCACCAGGCCGTGCTCCAGGTCGAGCAGATGACCGGCTGCCCGGCCGGACCGCTGGCCGCCATGCGCGCCGCCGGCGAGGCCGCCCTCACAGCGCGCCACTGAGCCGCCGCGCCGCGTACCTGATGAACTGCGGCGGGAAATATTGCCCCGCTCCAGTCGCACCGGCCAGGGTGGGGCGGGTGCACCGCCGTCCGCCTGCTGGACCGGGGGCGGCGCACCGGCCCGGACGTGGGAGGATCGGGTATGGCGGGTCCGGGCCGCGCACCCGGCCGCGCCGCCGCAGTACCAGGCGCGAGCATGAGGAGCATCGTTGAGCAGGTTGCGTTGGCTGACCGCTGGGGAGTCGCACGGTCCGGCGCTGGTGGCGACGCTGGAGGGGCTTCCCGCCGGCGTTCCGGTCACCACGGAGCTGGTGGCCGACCACCTGGCGCGGCGCCGGCTGGGGTACGGCCGTGGTGCGCGGATGAAGTTCGAGCAGGACGAGGTGACGTTCCTCGGCGGTGTCCGCCACGGGCTCTCCCTCGGTTCGCCGGTGGCCGTGATGGTCGGCAACAGCGAATGGCCGAAGTGGACGAAGGTCATGTCGGCCGACCCCGTCGACCCGGCGGAGCTGAAGGAGACCGGCCGCAACGCCCCGCTGACCCGGCCGCGTCCGGGCCACGCCGACCTGGCGGGCATGCAGAAGTACGGCTTCGACGAGGCCCGGCCGATCCTGGAGCGCGCCAGCGCCCGTGAGACCGCGGCCCGCGTGGCCCTCGGCGCCGTGGCGCGCTCCTTCCTGAAGGAGGCCGCCGGCATCGAGATCGTCTCGCACGTGGTCGAACTGGCCGCTGCGAAGGCCCCGTACGGTGTCTACCCGACCCCGGCGGACGTGGAGAAGCTGGACGCCGACCCGGTGCGCTGCCTGGACGCGGACGCGTCGAAGGCGATGGTCGCGGAGATCGACCAGGCCCACAAGGACGGCGACACCCTGGGCGGTGTCGTCGAGGTCCTCGCCTACGGCGTGCCGGTCGGCCTCGGTTCGCACGTGCACTGGGACCGCCGTCTGGACGCCCGCCTCGCGGCGGCGCTGATGGGCATCCAGGCCATCAAGGGCGTCGAGGTCGGCGACGGCTTCGACCTGGCCCGCGTGCCGGGCTCGCAGGCCCACGACGAGATCGTCTCCACCCCCGAGGGCATCAAGCGCACCTCCGGCCGCTCCGGCGGCACCGAGGGCGGCCTGACCACGGGTGAACTCCTGCGCGTCCGCGCCGCGATGAAGCCCATCGCGACCGTCCCGCGCGCCCTGGCCACGGTGGACGTCGCCACCGGCGAGGCGGCCGCCGCGCACCACCAGCGCTCCGACGTCTGCGCCGTCCCCGCCGCCGGCATCGTCGCCGAGGCCATGGTCGCCCTGGTCCTCGCCGACGCCGTCGTGGAGAAGTTCGGCGGTGACTCCGTCGCCGAGACCCGGCGCAACGTGCAGTCCTACCTCGACAACCTGCAGATCCGGTGACCGGATCACCCCTGGTCGTCCTCGTCGGCCCCATGGGGTCCGGCAAGTCCACGGTGGGGGAGCTGCTGGCCCGGCGGCTCGGCGTCCCCTACCGGGACACGGACGCGGACATCGTCGCGGCGCAGGGCCGTGCGATCTCCGACATCTTCGTCGACGAGGGCGAGCCGTACTTCCGTGAGCTGGAGCGGCAGGCGGTGGCCACCGCCGTCGCCGAGCACACCGGAGTCCTCGCACTCGGCGGCGGCGCCGTCCTGGACGCGGGCACCCGCGCCCTGCTGGCCGGCCTGCCCGTGGCGTACCTCTCGATGGACGTCGAGGAAGCCGTCCGGCGCGTCGGGCTGGGCGCCGCGCGCCCGCTGCTCGCCGTCAACCCGCGCCGCCAGTGGCGCGAGCTGATGGAGGCCCGCCGCCCCCTGTACACCGAAGTCGCGCGCGTCGAGGTGCCCACCGACGACCGCACCCCCGAAGAGGTCGCCCAGGCGGTCCTCGACGCTCTGGAGTTGAAGGACGTATGACAGACCAGGTGACGCGGATCCACGTCGGCGCCAGCGCCGGCCACGACGCGTACGACGTACTGGTCGGCCGCCAACTGCTCGGCGAGCTCGGCGGCCTCATCGGTACGAAGGCCCAGCGGGTCGCCGTGATCCACCCCGAGGCGCTCGCCTCGACCGGTGAGGCGCTGCGCGACGACCTCGCCGAGCAGGGCTACGAGGCGATCGCCATCCAGGTGCCGAACGCCGAGGAGGCCAAGACGGCCGAGGTCGCCGCGTACTGCTGGAAGGCCCTCGGCCAGTCCGGTTTCACCCGCACCGACGTGATCGTCGGCGTCGGCGGCGGCGCCACCACCGACCTGGCGGGCTTCGTCGCGGCCACCTGGCTGCGCGGGGTGCGCTGGATCGCGGTGCCCACCACGGTGCTGGCGATGGTCGACGCGGCCGTCGGCGGCAAGACCGGCATCAACACGGCCGAGGGCAAGAACCTCGTCGGCTCCTTCCACCCGCCCGCCGGCGTCCTGTGCGACCTCGCGGCGCTGGAGTCGCTGCCGGTCAACGACTACGTCAGCGGCCTCGCGGAGATCATCAAGGCGGGCTTCATCGCCGACCCGGCCATCCTCGACCTGATCGAGGCCGACCCGGCCGCCGCCCGCACCCCGGACGGCCCGCACACCGCCGAGCTGATCGTCCGCTCGATCCAGGTCAAGGCGGACGTGGTCTCCAGCGACCTGAAGGAATCGGGGCTGCGGGAGATCCTGAACTACGGGCACACCCTCGCGCACGCCATCGAGAAGAACGAGCGCTACAAGTGGCGCCACGGCGCGGCCGTGTCGGTCGGCATGGTCTTCGCCGCCGAGCTCGGCCGGCTCGCCGGCCGCCTCGACGACGCCACCGCCGAGCGGCACAAGCAGATCCTGGCCTCCGTCGGGCTGCCGCTGACCTACCGCGGCGACCAGTGGCCCAAGCTGCTGCAGACCATGCAGGTGGACAAGAAGTCCCGCGGCAACCTGCTG
Source organism: Streptomyces sp. NPDC032472 (assembly GCF_040636955.1). Lineage (NCBI taxonomy): Bacteria > Bacillati > Actinomycetota > Actinomycetes > Kitasatosporales > Streptomycetaceae > Streptomyces > Streptomyces sp. NPDC032472. Next base: position 27,065 of record NZ_JBEZVK010000030.1, on the reverse strand, counting down.
CGCTTCATCGTCCTGGACGGCCTGGCCAAGCCGACCGTGCTGGAGGGCCCCGACCCGGCCCACCTGATCGCCGCGTACGGCGAGGTGTCGGCATGAGCCGAAAGGTGCTCGTCCTGAACGGCCCCAACCTGGGCCGGCTCGGCTCGCGCGAGCCCGACGTGTACGGGGCCACCTCGTACACGGGGCTCGTGGAGACCTGCCGGGAGCTGGGCGGGAAGCTCGGCTTCGACGTCGAGGTCCGCGAGACCAACGACGAGGGCGAGATCATCCGCTGGCTCCACGAGGCGGCGGACGGGAAGATCCCCGTGGTGATCAACCCCGGTGCCTTCACGCACTACTCGTACGGGATGCGAGACGCGGCCGCCCAGCGGACCGCCCCGCTGATCGAGGTCCACATCTCGAACCCGTACGCGCGCGAGGAGTTCCGGCACACCTCGGTCATCGCCGCGGTGGCGACCGGGACGGTGGCGGGCTTCGGCATCGGCTCCTACCGGCTGGCCCTGCGCGCTCTGGCGGACGAACTGGCCGTCTGACGGCGCCGAGGGGCGCCAAGGCGCGTCAAGGGGCGCCGGTGGGCGCCGCAGCCTCCGTGGTCATATAACGTTCTCGCATCAGTCGGCCGGAACGAGACGGAGTGGCAGCGGATGCACCAGGGAGTCGGGGGCGCCAGCGGAGGCTGGGGCCCGCCGGGACACCAGCCGGCGGTGCCCCCGCAGCCGCCGATACCCCCTGCGCCGCAGGGGTGGCCGACGGCACCGCCGCCGCCTCCGCACGTGCCCCCGCACCTGCCGCCGCCCGGACCCGACACCACCGGGCACATCCCGCTGCCGCCCGCCGTGGCCGGTTCCCCCGGCCACGGCCCGGCGGGCGGCGGCACCGGCGCGGCCGTGCTGGCCGTGCTGCTGATCGGCCCGGCCGGCGCGGGCAAGACCACCGTGGCCCGGCACTGGGCGAGCACCCGCCCGGTGCCGACCGCGCACATCAGCCTCGACGACGTCCGCGAATGGGTCTGCTCGGGCTTCGCCGACCCGCAGGCCGGCTGGAACGACCACTCCGAGGCCCAGTACCGCCTCGCCCGCCGCACCTGCGGCTTCGCCGCCCGCAACTTCCTGGCCAACGGGATCTCCTGCATCCTCGACGACGCCGTCTTCCCCGACCGCCCCGTCGTGGGCCTCGGTGGCTGGAAACGGCACGTCGGCCCGGCCCTGCTGCCCGTGGTGCTGCTGCCCGGACTGGAGATCGTCCTGGAGCGCAACGCCGAGCGCTCCGGCAACCGCCGCCTCTCCGACGAGGAGGTCGCGCGGATCCACGGCCGGATGGCCGGCTGGTACGGCTCCGGCCTGCCGATCATCGACAACTCCGACCTCGACGTGGAGGGCACCGCCCGCGCCCTGGACGAGGCCCTGGCGCGCGCCATCACGGCCCCCGCCCCCTGAGAGGGAGCCACGGGCCCCGCAGGCCCCGCCTGCCGCCGCCGCTGTGAGGTGTCTGCCGGTCGCCATGGAATCACCCTCCTTGAGCCGCCGGCTGTGCGCTGCTGCCGGGGTGGGTGCCCTCACTCCCGGTCCCGGCTTCCGCCGTACGTTCGCCGCCCCGGCCCCGCCGCCCGGGCCCGGCCCCGTACGGCGGCGCCCATCAGGCCGGACGGGCCGTTCGCTCGTAGGCTCGAAGACATGTCAGACGTGTACGCGGCCCGCCGGGGCCTGCTTCGCGACCGCTGTGCCGCCGCCGGGAACGTCGCCGCACTGATCACGCGTCCGGCGAACGTCCGCTACCTCGCCGGGGGATCCCCGCGCGGCGCCGTCCTCCTCCTCGGCCCGGATGGCCAGGACGTGCTGTTCACCGTCGGCCCGCCCAGCGGCGAGGCCGAGGAGGGCCGCCTCGACGAGCGGCTCGGCCTCAACGTCCTGCCCGTCCCCGGCGCCGACGCGGCCGTCGCCGCCGCCGACCTGGCCGGATCCGAGCGGGCCGACTCGCTCGCCGTGGAGGAGCACCACCTCACCGTGGCCCGCCACCGCGCCATCGGCTCCGTCGCGCCCCGGCTGCGCCTCGCCGACCTCGGCCACGCCGTCGAACAGCAGCGCCTGGTCAAGGACGAGGAGGAGATCGCCTGCCTGCGGATCGCCGCCGAGATCGCCGACCAGGCCCTCGGCGAGCTGCTGGAGTCGATCCTCGTCGGGCGCACCGAACGCCACCTCGCCCTGGAGCTGGAGCGCCGGCTCGTCGACCACGGGGCGGACGGGCCGGCCTTCCCCACCTCCGTCGGCACCGGGCCCCACTCCGGCCGCTCCCGGCACCGGCCCTCCGACCGGCGCGTGGAGGAGGGCGACTTCCTGTCCGTCTGCCTCGGTGCGAACTACCGGGGCTACCGGTGCGAGATCGGCCGGACCTTCGTCATCGGCACCACCCCCGCCGACTGGCAGATCGAGCTGTACGACCTCGTCTTCGCCGCCCAGCGGGCCGGCCGCGAGGCCCTCCTGCCCGGAGCCGCGTACCGCGACGTCGACCACGCGGCCCGCTCCCTGCTCGACTCGGCCGGATACGGGGAAGCCCTCGCTCCGTGGACCGGACACGGCGTGGGTCTCGAAATCGACGAGGACCCGCAGCTTGCACCTACGGCAATGGGTAAACTGGACGCTTGCGTGCCGGTCACCGTCGAACCGGGGGTCCACCTTCCGGGCCGGGGCGGGGTCCGGATCGATGACACGCTCGTCGTACGCCCCGAGGCGGACGGCGGTCCCGAGCTACTCACCATTACGACCAAGGAGCTGCTCGCGCTGTAGTCCGCTGTGCCGGGCCGTGCGTGCACCCGTGGTCTTCCAGTGCAGGAGATTCCGCAACCGTGGCTTCCACGAACGACCTCAAGAACGGCATGGTGCTCAAGCTCGAAGGCGGCCAGCTCTGGTCCGTCGTCGAGTTCCAGCACGTCAAGCCCGGCAAGGGCCCGGCCTTCGTGCGCACCAAGCTCAAGAACGTGCTGTCCGGCAAGGTCGTCGACAAGACCTTCAACGCGGGCGTGAAGGTCGAGACGGCCACCATCGACCGCCGCGACATGCAGTTCTCCTACATGGACGGCGAGTACTTCGTCTTCATGGACATGGAGACCTACGACCAGCTGCACGTCGACCGCAAGGCCGTCGGCGACGCCGCCAACTTCCTCATCGAGGGCTTCACCGCCACCGTGGCCCGCCACGAGGGCGAGGTGCTCTACGTCGAGCTCCCGGCCGCCGTCGAGCTGGTCATCGAGCACACCGACCCGGGCGTCCAGGGCGACCGCTCCACCGGCGGCACCAAGCCCGCCAAGCTGGAGACCGGCCACGAGATCCAGGTCCCGCTCTTCGTCACCACCGGCGAGAAGGTCAAGGTCGACACCCGCACCAGCGACTACCTCGGCCGGGTGAGCAGCTAACCGTGGCTGCCCGCAGCAACGCGCGCAAGCGCGCCTTCCAGATCCTGTTCGAGGCCGACCAGCGCGGGGTTCCCGTGCGGGAGGTCCTCGCGGACTGGGTCCGTCACTCGCGGTCGGACGACCGGCAGCCGCCGGTCAACGCCTTCACGATGGACCTCGTCGAGGGCTACGCCGACAAGGTGAAGCGCATCGACGACCTGATCGTGACCTACGCCGTGGACTGGGAGCTCGACCGCATGCCGGTCGTCGACCGGAACATCCTGCGGCTCGGGGCGTACGAGCTGATCTGGGTGGACGACACCCCGGACGCCGTGGCCATCGACGAGGCCGTGCAGCTGGCCAAGGAGTTCTCCACGGACGAATCGCCTTCGTTCGTGAACGGACTGCTGGCCCGCTTCAAGGACCTGAAGCCGAGCCTGCGCCGGGGCGAGTAGCCCCGCCCGGCCCGGTACGACGGCAGGGCCCGCTGCGCCACCGCGCTGCGGGCCCTGCCGTCGTATGTGCCGGAGAGACGCGAAAACCGGTGAGGACCGGGAGCCACATCAGGCTCCCGGTCCTCACCGGTAACGTTTCTGCTGGTCCTGGGGCCGAGGACTAGGCGTCCTCGTGCGCCACCGCACGCCGCGCGTCCGCGTCCAGCACGCCCCAGCTGATCAGCTGCTCGGTCAGCACCGAGGGGGACTGGTCGTAGATCACGGCCAGGGTGCGCAGGTCGTCCTGGCGGATCGACAGCACCTTGCCGTTGTAGTCCCCGCGCTGGCTCTGGATCGTCGCCGCGTAGCGCTGCAGCGGGCCGGCCTTCTCGGCGGGCACGCCGGCCAGCCGCTCCAGGTCCAGGCGCAGCTTCGGCGGCGGCTCGGCCGCACCGCCGGGGGTCGTACCCGGCAGCAGCTCCTGCACCGGCACCCCGTAGAAGTCCGCCAGCTCGGCGAGGCGCTGGACGGTCACGGCGCGGTCCCCGCGCTCGTACGAACCGACCACCACGGCCTTCCACCGGCCCTGGGACTTCTCCTCGACACCGTGGAGGGAGAGGCCCTGCTGGGTGCGGATGGCGCGGAGCTTGGCCCCGAGCTGTTTGGCGTATTCGCTGGACATAACGCTCCCGGACGTAACTACGGGCGGCTCCGCCGCGCGGTCTGGTAACTCACTGTGAGGTTACGCAGCGTTACTTGGCTGCGTCAAGCCGAATGCCGCCCAACGCCCCCTGACGAGGGCCGCGGCCCGGACCCGGTGCGGCCCGCCGCCGATACCCCTGGTACCGTGGACGGCGTTACAACAGACGTCCTTTAAGGTCCGTCCCGTGAGGCGGAGAAGGAGGTCCTTTTCCATGGACGCTCAGGCTGCTCAGAACGTCGATGCCCCCAGTGCCTCCGGCGCCCCCGGCATCGAGGCGATGCGCCCCGTGCTCGAGGCACAGGACATCGCGCGGGTCCTGACCCGCATCGCCCACGAGATCGTCGAACGCGCCAAGGGCGCCGACGACGTGGTGCTCCTCGGCATTCCCACCCGCGGGGTGTTCCTCGCCCGCCGGCTGGCCGCCAAGCTCGAAGAGATCACCGGCACGAAGATCCCGGTCGGCTCCCTCGACATCACCATGTACCGCGACGACCTGCGGATGAAGCCGGCCCGCGCCATCGGCCGCACCGAGATCCCGGGCGACGACATCCACGGCCGCCTCGTCGTCCTGGTTGACGACGTCCTCTTCTCCGGCCGCACCATCCGCGCCGCCCTCGACGCCCTCGGCGACATCGGCCGCCCCCGCGCCGTGCAGCTCGCCGTCCTCGTCGACCGCGGCCACCGCGAACTGCCGATCCGCGCCGACTACGTCGGCAAGAACCTCCCCACGTCGCTGCGGGAGATCGTCAAGGTCCAGCTCCAGGAGGAGGACGGCCGTGACGCCGTGCTGCTCGGCCAGCGGACCGCCACGGCAGCAGGGCTGTAGCCCGTACGAGTGCGGGGCCCCGGGGTGCCGGGGCCCGCGCGCACGCCTGCCTGCCCACAGCCGGCACGCCCACCGCTGAAGACCTCCACGACCTACGGAGCACCCAGATGAAGCGCCACCTCATCTCGGCCGCCGACCTCACGCGCGACGACGCCGTCCTCATCCTCGACACCGCCGAGGAGATGGCCCGGGTCGCCGACCGGCCGATAAAGAAGCTGCCCACCCTGCGCGGCCGCACGATCTGCAACCTCTTCTTCGAGGACTCCACCCGCACCCGGATCTCCTTCGAGGCCGCCGAGAAGCGCCTGTCCGCCGACGTCATCAACTTCGCGGCCAAGGGCTCCTCGGTTTCCAAGGGCGAATCCCTCAAGGACACCGCCCAGACCCTGGAGGCGATGGGCGTCGACGCCGTCGTCATCCGCCACAGCGCCTCCGGCGCCCCCTACCGGCTCGCCAACTCCGGCTGGATCGACGCCCCCGTCATCAACGCCGGCGACGGCACCCACCAGCACCCCACCCAGGCCCTGCTGGACGCCTTCACCATGCGCCGCCGCCTCGTCGGCCGCGACGCCGGCCTCGGCAAGGACCTCGCCGGCCGCCGCATCACCCTCGTCGGCGACGTCCTGCACAGCCGCGTCGCCCGCTCCAACGTCGACCTGCTGCACACCCTCGGCGCCGAGGTCACCCTCGTGGCCCCGCCCACCCTCGTCCCCGTCGGCGTCGAGACCTGGCCCTGCGAGATCTCGTACAGCCTCGACGAGGTGCTGCCGAAGTCCGACGCCGTCATGATGCTGCGTGTGCAGCGCGAACGGATGAACGCGGCCTTCTTCCCCACCGAGCGCGAGTACTCCCGCCGCTACGGGCTGGACGCCGCGCGGATGGCGAAGATGCCCGAGCACGCCATCGTCATGCACCCCGGCCCCATGGTCCGCGGCATGGAGATCACCGCCGAGGTCGCCGACTCCGACCGCTGCACGGTCGTCGAGCAGGTCGCCAACGGCGTCTCCATCCGCATGGCCGTCCTCTACCTGCTGCTCGGCGGCTCCGAGCCCGCCGTCACCACCACCAGCCCCGCCGCCCGCACCGCCGAGGAGAACAAGTAACCATGAGCAAGATCCTGATCCGCGGTGCGAAGGTCCTCGGCGGCGAGGCCCAGGACGTCCTGATCGACGGCGAGACCATCGCCGAGGTCGGCCAGAACCTCTCCGCCGACGGCGCCACCGTCATCGAGGCCGCCGGCCAGGTCCTCCTCCCCGGCCTCGTCGACCTCCACACCCACCTGCGCGAGCCCGGCCGCGAGGACTCCGAGACCGTCCTGACCGGCACCCGCGCCGCCGCCTCCGGCGGCTACACCGCCGTCTTCGCCATGGCGAACACCTTCCCCGTCGCCGACACCGCCGGCGTCGTCGAGCAGGTCTACCGCCTCGGCCAGGAGGCCGGCTACTGCGACGTGCAGCCGATCGGCGCCGTCACCGTCGGCCTGGAGGGCAAGAAGCTCTCCGAGCTCGGCGCCATGCACGAGTCCGCCGCCCGCGTCACCGTCTTCTCCGACGACGGCAAGTGCGTCGACGACGCCGTGATCATGCGCCGCGCCCTGGAGTACGTGAAGGCCTTCGGCGGGGTCATCGCCCAGCACGCCCAGGAGCCCCGCCTGACCGAGGGCGCCCAGATGAACGAGGGCATCGTCTCCGCCGAGCTGGGCCTCGGCGGCTGGCCCGCCGTCGCCGAGGAGTCGATCATCGCCCGCGACGTCCTCCTCGCCGAGCACGTCGGCTCCCGCGTCCACATCTGCCACCTCTCCACCGCCGGCAGCGTCGAGATCGTCCGCTGGGCCAAGTCCCGCGGCATCGACGTCACCGCCGAGGTCACCCCGCACCACCTCCTCCTCACCGACGAGCTGGTCCGCTCCTACAACCCCGTCTACAAGGTCAACCCGCCGCTGCGCACCGAGCGCGACGTGCTGGCCCTGCGCGAGGCGCTCGCCGACGGCACGATCGACATCGTCGCCACCGACCACGCCCCGCACCCGCACGAGGACAAGGACTGCGAGTGGGCAGCCGCCGCCATGGGCATGGTGGGCCTGGAGACCGCGCTCTCCGTCGTCCAGCAGACGATGGTGGAGACCGGCCTGCTGGACTGGGCGGGCGTCGCCGAGCGCATGTCCTTCGCCCCGGCCCGCATCGGCGGCCTGTCCCACCTCCACGGACGCCCCGTCTCGGCTGGTGAACCCGCGAACCTGACCCTGGTCGATACCTCGTACCGTGGTGTCGTGGACCCCGCACACTTCGCCTCCCGCAGCCGCAACACGCCCTACGAGGGCCGCGAGCTGCCGGGTCGCGTCACTCACACCTTCCTGCGGGGCCGTACAACGGTCGTGGACGGGAAGCTGGCGTGACACCTGCAGTAATCCAACTGGCCGCCGAGGCCGCCGAACGCAAGTCGGCGGAGGTGACGGACTGGGGCGCCCGCATCGCGTGGGTGGTCGGTCTGCTCGTCTTCATCGCCTTCGTCTACTGGCTGATGCGGCAGGGCTGGAAATGGCGAGGGGCCCTGCAGAGCGATCTGCCCGAGCTCCCCGTCGCCCCCGGCGGTCTGCCCGAGCACCGGCTCGCCCTCACCGGCCGGTACCACGGGTCGACGACCGCCGGGCAGTGGCTCGACCGGATCGTCGCCCACGGGCTGGGCGTGCGCAGCCGGGTCGAGCTCACGCTCACCGAGGCGGGCCTGGAAGTGGTCCGTCCGGGTGCCAACGACTTCTTCGTACCGGCCGCGCAACTGCGCGGCGCCCGCCTCGACAAGGGAATCGCGGGCAAGGTACTCACCGAGGGCGGTCTGCTCGTCGTCACCTGGGCGCACGGCGACACGCTGATCGACTCCGGATTCCGCTCCGACCGGGCGGCCGAGCACGCCGCCTGGGTCGAGGGCATCACCACTCTCGTAACACAGCACTCATCCATCACGACGGAAGGCGCCGAACGATGACGACCTCCACCAGGGGAGCAGCCAAAGCTCCCGCCGTACTCGTCCTGGAGGACGGTCGGATCTTCCGCGGCCGTGCCTACGGCGCAGTGGGGGAGACCTTCGGCGAAGCCGTGTTCTCCACCGGCATGACCGGCTACCAGGAGACCCTCACCGACCCGTCCTACCACCGGCAGGTCGTCGTGATGACCGCCCCGCACGTGGGCAACACCGGTGTCAACGACGATGACCCCGAGTCCTCCCGCATCTGGGTGTCCGGCTACGTCGTCCGCGACCCCGCCCGCATCCCCTCCAACTGGCGCGCCAAGCGCTCGCTGGACGAGGAGCTCGCCGCGCAGGGCGTCGTCGGCATCAGCGGCATCGACACCCGTGCCCTGACCCGCCACCTGCGCGAGCGCGGCGCCATGCGCGTCGGCATCTTCTCCGGCGAGGCCTTCGAGGGCGTCCGCGACGAGGCCCTGCTGGCCCGCGTCCAGGAATCCCCCCAGATGAAGGGCGCCAACCTCTCCGCCGAGGTCGCCACCAAGGAGACGTACGTCGTCCCCGCGATCGGCGAGAAGCGCTTCACCGTCGCCGCCGTCGACCTCGGCATCAAGGGCATGACCCCGCACCGCATGGCCGAGCGCGGCATCGAGGTGCACGTCCTGCCCGCGACCGCCACCGCCGAGGACATCTACGCGGTCTCCCCGGACGGCGTGTTCTTCTCCAACGGCCCCGGCGACCCGGCCACCGCCGACCACGCGGTCTCCGTCATGCAGGGCGTCCTGGAGCGCAAGACCCCGCTGTTCGGCATCTGCTTCGGCAACCAGATCCTCGGCCGCGCGCTCGGCTTCGGCACCTACAAGCTGAAGTACGGCCACCGCGGCATCAACCAGCCGGTCCAGGACCGCACCACCGGCAAGGTCGAGGTCACCGCGCACAACCACGGCTTCGCCGTCGACGCGCCCCTCGACAAGGTCTCCGAGACCCCCTTCGGCCGCGCCGAGGTCTCCCACGTCTGCCTCAACGACAACGTGGTGGAGGGCCTCCAGCTGCTCGACCAGCCGGCCTTCAGCGTCCAGTACCACCCCGAGGCGGCCGCGGGCCCGCACGACGCCGCGTACCTCTTCGACCGCTTCGTTTCTCTGATGGAGGCCGAGCGTGCCTAAGCGCACCGATATCCAGTCCGTCCTGGTCATCGGCTCCGGCCCGATCGTCATCGGCCAGGCCGCCGAGTTCGACTACTCCGGTACCCAGGCCTGCCGCATCCTCAAGGCCGAGGGCCTGCGGGTCATCCTGGTGAACTCCAACCCCGCGACGATCATGACCGACCCGGAGATCGCCGACGCCACGTACGTCGAGCCGATCACCCCCGAGTTCGTCGAGAAGATCATCGCCAAGGAGCGCCCCGACGCCCTCCTGCCCACCCTCGGCGGCCAGACGGCCCTGAACACCGCCATCTCCATGCACGAGCAGGGCGTGCTGGAGAAGTACAACGTCGAGCTCATCGGCGCCAACGTCGAGGCCATCAACAAGGGCGAGGACCGCGACCTCTTCAAGGAGGTCGTCGAGGAGGTCCGCCGCAAGACCGGCCACGGCGAGTCCGCCCGCTCGGTCATCTGCCACTCCATGGACGACGTCATCAAGGGCGTCGACACCCTCGGCGGCTACCCCGTCGTCGTGCGCCCCTCCTTCACCATGGGCGGCGCCGGCTCCGGCTTCGCCCACGACGAGGAGGAGCTGCGCCGCATCGCCGGCCAGGGCCTGACGCTCTCCCCGACCACCGAGGTGCTCCTGGAGGAGTCCATCCTCGGCTGGAAGGAGTACGAGCTCGAGCTGATGCGCGACAAGGCCGACAACGTCGTGGTCGTCTGCTCCATCGAGAACTTCGACCCGATGGGCGTCCACACCGGCGACTCGATCACCGTCGCCCCGGCGATGACGCTGACCGACCGCGAGTACCAGCGCCTGCGCGACATCGGCATCGCGATCATCCGCGAGGTCGGCGTCGACACCGGCGGCTGCAACATCCAGTTCGCGGTGAACCCGGACGACGGCCGCATCATCGTCATCGAGATGAACCCGCGCGTCTCGCGGTCCTCGGCGCTCGCCTCCAAGGCCACCGGCTTCCCGATCGCCAAGATCGCCGCGAAGCTGGCCGTCGGCTACACGCTCGACGAGATCCCCAACGACATCACCGAGAAGACCCCGGCCTCCTTCGAGCCGACCCTCGACTACGTCGTCGTCAAGGCCCCGCGCTTCGCCTTCGAGAAGTTCCCGGCCGCCGACGCCACCCTCACCACCACCATGAAGTCGGTCGGCGAGGCCATGGCCATCGGCCGCAACTTCACCGAGGCCCTGCAGAAGGCCCTGCGCTCCCTGGAGAAGAAGGGCTCCCAGTTCGCCTTCACCGGCGAGCCGGGCGACAAGGACGAGCTGCTGCTCACCGCGGTCCGCCCGACCGACGGCCGCATCAACACCGTCATGCAGGCCATCCGCGCCGGCGCCACCCCGGAGGAGGTGTTCGAGGCCACCAAGATCGACCCGTGGTTCGTCGACCAGCTCTTCCTGATCAAGGAGATCGCCGACGAGCTCGCCGCCGCCGAGAAGCTCGACCCCGAGCTGCTCGCCGAGGCCAAGCGTCACGGCTTCTCCGATGCCCAGATCGCCGAGATCCGCGGCCTGCGCGAGGACGTCGTCCGCGAGGTCCGCCACGCCCTCGGCGTCCGCCCGGTCTACAAGACGGTCGACACCTGCGCCGCCGAGTTCGCCGCGAAGACCCCGTACTTCTACTCCTCCTACGACGAGGAGTCCGAGGTCGCGCCCCGCGAGAAGCCCGCGGTGATCATCCTGGGCTCCGGCCCGAACCGCATCGGCCAGGGCATCGAGTTCGACTACTCCTGCGTCCACGCCTCCTTCGCCCTGAGCGACGCCGGCTACGAGACCGTGATGGTCAACTGCAACCCGGAGACCGTCTCCACCGACTACGACACCTCCGACCGCCTGTACTTCGAGCCCCTCACGCTCGAGGACGTGCTGGAGATCGTCCACGCCGAGTCCCTCGCGGGCCCGATCGCGGGCGTCGTCGTCCAGCTCGGCGGCCAGACCCCGCTGGGTCTCGCCCAGGCGCTCAAGGACAACGGCGTGCCGGTCGTCGGCACCTCCCCGGAGGCCATCCACGCCGCCGAGGACCGCGGCGCCTTCGGCCAGGTCCTGGCCGACGCCGGCCTGCCCGCCCCCAAGCACGGCACTGCCACCACCTTCGCGGGTGCGAAGGCCATCGCCGACGAGATCGGCTACCCGGTCCTCGTCCGCCCGTCCTACGTGCTCGGCGGCCGCGGCATGGAGATCGTCTACGACGAGGCGCGCCTGGAGGCGTACATCGCCGAGTCCACCGAGATCTCCCCGACCCGCCCCGTGCTGGTCGACCGCTTCCTCGACGACGCGATCGAGATCGACGTCGACGCGCTCTACGACGGCACCGAGCTCTACCTCGGCGGCGTCATGGAGCACATCGAGGAGGCCGGCATCCACTCCGGCGACTCCGCCTGCGCCCTGCCCCCGATCACCCTCGGCGGCTTCGACATCAAGCGCCTGCGCGCCTCCACCGAGGCCATCGCCAAGGGCGTCGGCGTCCGCGGCCTGATCAACATCCAGTTCGCGATGGCGGGCGACATCCTCTACGTGCTGGAGGCCAACCCGCGCGCCTCCCGCACCGTCCCCTTCACCTCGAAGGCGACCGCGGTCCCGCTCGCGAAGGCCGCCGCCCGCATCTCGCTCGGCGCGACCATCGCCGAGCTGCGCGCCGAGGGCATGCTGCCGAAGACGGGCGACGGCGGCACCCTGCCGCTGGACGCGCCGATCTCCGTCAAGGAGGCCGTCATGCCGTGGTCGCGCTTCCGCGACATCCACGGCCGCGGCGTCGACACGGTCCTCGGCCCGGAGATGCGCTCCACCGGCGAGGTCATGGGCATCGACTCGGTCTTCGGCACGGCGTACGCCAAGTCGCAGGCCGGCGCCTACGGCCCGCTGCCCACCAAGGGCCGCGCGTTCATCTCCGTCGCCAACCGCGACAAGCGCTCGATGATCTTCCCGGCCCGCGAGCTCGTCGCCCACGGCTTCGAGCTGCTCGCCACCTCCGGCACCGCCGAGGTCCTGCGCCGCAACGGCATCAACGCCACCGTCGTGCGCAAGCTCAGCGAGGGCGAGGGCCCGAACGGCGAGAAGACCATCGTCCAGCTGATCCACGACGGCCAGGTCGACCTGATCGTCAACACCCCGTACGGCACCGGCGGCCGCCTCGACGGCTACGAGATCCGTACCGCCGCGGTGGCGCGCAGCGTGCCGTGCCTGACCACGGTCCAGGCGCTCGCCGCGGCCGTCCAGGGCATCGAGGCGCTCGGCCACGGCGACGTGGGCGTCCGCTCGCTCCAGGAGCACGCGGAGCACCTGACCGCGGCCCGCGACTAGCAGTCCGTACGAGGAGGGGGACACCACGAGCGCAAGCGCGCGGCGGTGTCCCCCTCTTCATGAGCGCACGAGGGACATTTCGGACGATGTACAAGCTCTTCTTCAACCTGGTCTTCAAGCGGATGGACCCCGAGCAGGCCCACTACCTGGCCTTCCGCTGGATCCGCCTCGCCGCCCGCACGCCCGTGCTGCGCACCTTCGCCGCGGCCGCCCTGGCCCCGCGCTATAAGGAACTGCGCACCGAGGCCCTCGGCCTGCGCATGCACGGCCCCTTCGGCCTCGCCGCGGGCTTCGACAAGAACGCCGTCGCCATCGACGGCATGTCCATGCTCGGCTTCGACCACGTCGAGATCGGCACCGTCACCGCCCAGGCCCAGCCCGGCAACCCCAAGAAGCGCCTCTTCCGGCTCGTCCCGGACCGCGCGCTGATCAACCGGATGGGCTTCAACAACGAGGGCTCGGCGGCCGTCGCGCAGCGCCTCGCCACCCGCCGCCCGGTCTTCAGGACCGTCGTCGGGGTCAACATCGGCAAGACCAAGGTCGTGCCCGAGGAGGAGGCCGTCGGCGACTACGTCACCTCCACGGAGCGCCTGGCCCGCCACGCCGACTACCTCGTCGTGAACGTCTCCTCGCCGAACACCCCCGGCCTGCGCAACCTCCAGGCCACCGAGTCGCTGCGCCCGCTGCTCACCGCCGTGCGCGAGGCCGCGGACCGCACGGTCACCGACCGCCGCGTCCCGCTCCTGGTCAAGATCGCCCCCGACCTCGCCGACGAGGACGTCGACGCCGTCGCCGACCTCGCCCTGGAGCTCGGCCTCGACGGCATCATCGCCACCAACACCACCATCGCCCGCGAGGGCCTCGGCCTGAAGTCCGACCCCGCCCTCGTCAAGGAGACCGGCGGCCTGTCCGGCGCCCCCGTCAAGCAGCGCTCCCTGGAGGTCCTGCGCCGCCTGTACGCCCGTGTGGGCGACCGCCTGGTCCTCGTGGGCGTCGGGGGCATCGAGAACGCCGAGGACGCCTGGCAGCGCATCCTGGCGGGCGCGACCCTCATCCAGGGCTACAGCGCCTTCATCTACGAGGGCCCCTTCTACGCCCGCGCGATCCACAAGGGCCTGGCCGCCCGCCTGGCCGCCAGCCCGTACGCCACCCTCGCCGAGGCCGTCGGCGCCGAGACCCGAAAGGCCGCCACCAAGTGACCGCCCACCCGTCGCCCGACCGCCACCCCTCAACGACGCCCTCCGGGCGGCCCCTGCCGTTCGGTACCCGCCTGCGCTCCGCCATGGACGAGCGGGGCCCCCTGTGCGTCGGCATCGACCCGCATGCCGCCCTGCTGGCCTCCTGGGGCCTGAACGACGACGTCGCCGGTCTGGAGGCCTTCTCCCGCACCGTGGTCGAGGCGCTGGCGGACTCCGTCGCGGTCTTCAAGCCGCAGGCGGCCTTCTTCGAGCGGTTCGGCTCGCGGGGCCTGGCGGTGCTGGAGCGGACCGTGGCCGACGCCCGGGCCGCGGGCACCCTGGTGGTCATGGACGCCAAGCGCGGGGACATCGGCTCGACGATGGCCGCGTACGCCGAGGCCTTCCTCCGCAAGGACTCGCCGCTCTTCTCGGACGCGCTGACCGTCACCCCGTACCTGGGCTACGGCTCGCTGAAGCCGGCCGTGGACCTGGCCCGCGAGTCCGGCGCCGGGCTCTTCGTGCTGGCCCTGACCTCCAACCCGGAGGGCGCCGAGGTGCAGCGGGCGGTCCGCGGGGACGGCCTCACGATCGGCGCGACCATGCTGAAGCACCTGGCCGAGGAGAACGCGGGGGAGGAGCCCATGGGCTCCTTCGGCGCGGTCGTCGGCGCCACCCTGGGCGACCTGTCCTCCTTCGACCTGGACATCAACGGCCCGCTGCTCGCCCCCGGCATCGGCGCCCAGGGCGCCACCGCCGCCGACCTTCCGCGGGTCTTCGGCGCGGCGGTGCGCAACGTCGTCCCGAACGTCTCGCGGGGCATCCTCAAGCACGGACCGGACGCCGCCGCCCTGCGGGACTCGGCCGCCCGGTTCGCCGAGGAGATCCGCGAGGCCGTCTCCGCCTGAGCCGCCCGGACCGCGTGCGGTCGCAGGGTGGTCGTCGGGTGGTCGTCGTACGGTCTGACGAAAATCCAACGTCTTTCACCGGACAAAACCAGGGTGGTTTGTCCGTGATGTACGGTTCAGTGGAGGCTGACCAGGACTTTTCGTCCGTTCTCGCTGACTGGAGCGGCCTTGGCCGCTAGTCTCCGACCAGAGTGAACGAGCAGCGAACGAGTTCCACCGCTGTTCGGGCATTCGCCTGGTGTGGCGCCCTAGGGTTCCCCACCGGTCCGTATCCGACAGTTCGACATCCGAGGTGACGTAGGCGTGGCTCTTCCGCCCCTTACCCCTGAACAGCGCGCAGCCGCGCTCGAAAAGGCCGCCGCGGCTCGCCGGGAGCGGGCCGAGGTGAAGAATCGACTCAAGCACTCCGGCGCCTCCCTCCAGGAGGTCATCAAGACGGGCCAGGAGAACGACGTCATCGGCAAGATGAAGGTCTCCGCCCTGCTGGAGTCCCTGCCGGGCGTGGGCAAGGTCCGCGCCAAGCAGATCATGGAGCGCCTCGGCATCTCCGAGTCCCGGCGTGTTCGAGGTCTCGGCTCCAACCAGATCGCCTCCCTGGAGCGTGAGTTCGGCACTCCTGCCGGCTGACGCGTCGCCCGGAGTTCCTCCGGCGTTCTCAGGCAGTCCCGAGAACCTGGATAATCGCTCTATGGCAGCAGAGGTTCGTCCGCGGCTGACCGTGCTCTCCGGCCCTTCGGGGGTCGGCAAGAGCACGGTCGTCGCGCATATGCGCAAGGTCCACCCCGAGGTGTGGCTCTCGGTGTCGGCCACCACCCGCAAGCCGCGGCCCGGTGAGCGACACGGAGTCCACTACTTCTTCGTCAACGACGACGAGTTCGACAAGCTGATCGCCAACGGCGAGCTGCTGGAGTGGGCCGAATTCGCGGGCAACCGCTACGGCACCCCGCGCGGCGCGGTGTCGGAGCGCCTGGAGAACGGCGAACCCGTCCTCCTGGAGATCGACCTCCAGGGCGCCCGGCTCGTCCGCGAGTCGATGCCCGAGGCACAGCTGGTCTTCCTGGCCCCGCCGAGCTGGGAGGAGCTGGTCCGCCGGCTCACCGGCCGCGGCACCGAGTCCGCCGAGGTCATCGACCGCCGGCTGGCCACCGCCAAGATCGAGCTCGCCGCCGAGTCCGAGTTCGACACCACCCTGGTCAACACCTCCGTCGAGGACGTGGCACGTGAGCTGCTAGCCTTGATGGACGTTGTGTAACCGTTGATCGGTTGACAGGTGTGCAACCGGTCGATGTCTGATCTTTCATCCATCTTCGGAAGGTAGAGCGTGTCCTCTTCCATCACTGCGCCCGAGGGCATCATCAACCCGCCGATCGACGAGCTGCTCGAGGCCACGGACTCGAAGTACAGCCTCGTGATCTACGCGGCCAAGCGCGCGCGTCAGATCAACGCGTACTACTCGCAGCTCGGTGAGGGCCTGCTCGAGTACGTCGGCCCGCTGGTGGACACCCACGTCCACGAGAAGCCGCTTTCGATCGCGCTGCGCGAGATCAACGCGGGCCTGCTGACCTCCGAGGCCATCGAGGCCCCGGCCCAGTAAGGCACCGAGAAAAATCCTTGCACCACAGGCCCGGCAGCACACCTGCCGGGCCTGTGGTGTGTCATAGGTGTGTCACCCGCCGTCCCATCGGGCGGGTCACCGGGATGTGTCGCGAGAAGGGCGTGTGTGGTGCGTAAGCCGAAGGTCGTGCTCGGGGTCAGCGGCGGGATCGCCGCGTACAAGGCGTGCGAGCTGCTGCGACGGCTGACCGAGTCCGGACACGACGTACGCGTGGTGCCCACCGCGTCGGCCCTGAACTTCGTCGGCGAGGCCACCTGGGCCGCCCTCTCCGGGAACCCGGCCGGCACCGAGGTCTGGGAGAGCGTCCACGAGGTCCCGCACGTGCGCATCGGGCAGGGCGCCGACCTCGTCGTCGTCGCCCCGGCCACCGCCGACATGCTGGCCAAGGCCGCCCACGGCCTCGCCGACGACCTCCTGACGAATACGTTGCTCACCGCGCGCTGTCCCGTCGTCTTCGCCCCCGCCATGCACACCGAGATGTGGGAGCACCCCGCCACCCAAGAGAACGTGGCCACGCTGCGCCGCCGCGGCGCCGTCGTCATCGAGCCCGCCGTCGGCCGGCTCACCGGCAAGGACACCGGCAAGGGGCGCCTGCCCGACCCCGAGGAGATCTACGAGGTCTGCCGCCGGGTCCTGGCGCGCGGCGCCGCCGAGGCCGACCTGACCGGGCGGCACGTGGTGATCAGCGCGGGCGGCACCCGCGAACCGCTCGACCCGGTCCGCTTCCTCGGCAACCGCTCCTCCGGCAAGCAGGGCTACGCGCTCGCCCGCACCGCCGTCGCCCGCGGCGCCCGGGTCACCCTCGTCGCGGCCAACACGGCCCTGGCCGACCCGGCCGGGGCGGACGTCGTCCGCGTCGGGACGACAGTCCAGCTGCGCGAGGCCGTCCTCAAGGCCGCCGCGGACGCCGACGCCGTGGTCATGGCCGCGGCCGTCGCCGACTTCCGGCCGGCCGAGTACGCCTCCGGCAAGATCAAGAAGCAGGACGGGCAGGACCCCGCCCCCGTCGCGCTCGTCCGCAACCCCGACGTCCTCGCCGAGGTGTCCGCCGACCGGGCCCGCGAGGGCCAGGTCGTCGTGGGCTTCGCCGCCGAGACCGACGACGTCCTCGCCAACGGGCGTGCCAAGCTCCGGCGCAAGCAATGTGATCTTCTCGTCGTGAACGAGGTCGGCGAATCCAAGACCTTCGGATCCGAGGAGAACGAAGCGGTGATCCTGGGCTCCGATGGGGCCGAGGTGGCAGTGCCTTATGGTCCGAAGGAAGCCCTGGCGGACGTGATTTGGGACCAGGTGGCCGCGCGCCTCGCGCCGCGACGCGCGTGACCCACGGCCCTTCTCGAACCCGATTCCATGAGCCAGAATGGAGTGCCGCAGGTCACAGGGCTCCCACAACGCGAGACGGGTGGTCCGCCGAACGGTGGCGACCGATAAACTGCATTCGGAACGTGTCCGGGCGCAGCCCCCGGTAGTGTTTCGCCAAATGATCAGCCAGCAGCCGCTGCAACCCCAGGGAGCGATGTGTCCCGCCGCCTGTTCACCTCGGAGTCCGTCACCGAGGGCCATCCCGACAAGATCGCTGACCAGATCAGCGACACGATCCTCGACGCACTCCTCACCGAGGACCCGACCTCGCGTGTGGCCGTGGAGACGCTCATCACCACCGGTCTGGTGCACATCGCCGGCGAGGTGACGACGAAGGCGTACGCGCCGATCGCGCAGCTCGTCCGCGACAAGATCCTCGAGATCGGCTACGACTCCTCCAAGAAGGGCTTCGACGGCGCCTCCTGCGGCGTCTCGGTGTCCATCGGCGCGCAGTCCCCGGACATCGCGCAGGGCGTCGACACCGCGTACGAGAAGCGCGTCGAGGGCGACGAGGACGAGCTCGACAAGCAGGGCGCCGGCGACCAGGGCCTGATGTTCGGCTACGCGTGCGACGAGACCCCCGCGCTCATGCCGCTCCCGATCCACCTCGCGCACCGGCTCTCCCGCCGCCTGTCCGAGGTCCGCAAGAACGGGACCATCCCGTACCTGCGCCCCGACGGCAAGACCCAGGTCACCATCGAGTACGACGGCGACAAGGCCGTCCGCCTCGACACGGTCGTCGTCTCCTCGCAGCACGCGTCCGACATCGACCTGGACTCGCTGCTCGCGCCCGACATCCGCGAGTTCGTCGTCGAGCACGTGCTGAAGGAGCTCGTCGAGGACGGCATCAAGCTGGACACCGACGGCTACCGCCTGCTGGTCAACCCGACCGGCCGCTTCGAGATCGGCGGCCCGATGGGCGACGCCGGCCTCACCGGCCGCAAGATCATCATCGACACCTACGGCGGCATGGCCCGCCACGGTGGCGGCGCCTTCTCCGGCAAGGACCCGTCGAAGGTCGACCGCTCCGCGGCGTACGCGATGCGCTGGGTCGCCAAGAACGTGGTCGCCGCCGGCCTCGCCTCGCGCTGCGAGGTCCAGGTCGCGTACGCCATCGGCAAGGCCGAGCCGGTCGGTCTGTTCGTGGAGACCTTCGGCACCGCCAAGGTCGAGGTGAGCAAGATCGAGGACGCCATCGCCCAGGTCTTCGACCTGCGCCCGGCCGCGATCATCCGCGACCTCGACCTGCTGCGCCCGATCTACGCCCAGACCGCCGCGTACGGCCACTTCGGCCGCGAGCTGCCGGACTTCACCTGGGAGCGCACGGACCGCGTGGACGCCCTCCGCGAGGCCGCGGGCCTGTAACCGGCCCCCGCTTGCGGGCCCCGGACCACTGGTCCGGGGCCCTTCGCCTATTCTCCGGCCGTGGACGCGTACCGGAGGATGACGGAGCTGATCGAGTCGGCCTGGAAGGAACTCGCAGGCGCGGAGACGGGCCGCCGGGACCTATGCCTCGACGTCGTCGGCGACGTTCTGGAGACCGGCCGGCTGGTGCAGAAGGACGCCGAGCCGGTGGTCGAGCGCCTCGTCGCGGTCGCACTCTCCGACGAGCTCTTCCCGGTACGGGAGTCCGCTCTGCACGCCGTCTGCGGGGCCGCGATGCGGTACGAGCTGCCTTACCGGGTGGTGGAGCCGCTCGCCGACGTGGCGGACGGCATCGAACCCTTGCTCCTGGGGTACGTTCTGGCCGCCTTGGGCGCCACCCACGACGAGGCGGCGCTGCCGACCGTCGAGCGGTTCCTCGGCCATCCGCACCCCGGCGTGCGCGAGGAAGCTGCGCATGCAGCGGAGGAGCTGCGCTGGTGCCCGGAGAGCGCGACGGCGTTGCATCGGGCCGACGCCGCCCGACCGGGACCTGCGCACTAGCCGTGCTGTCCCCGGGGCGACCCCCGTCGCCGGCGGAGGCCTCGCGAGCGGCCTCGGGGGCCGGCGTTGTCGGTGGGCTTTGGTAAGAATGCGGTGTGAGCAGCGAGAACGAGGGCGGTCGGCGGGGCGGGGACGGGAGTCCCGGCGGACCGCCCGAGCAGCTCGCGCTCATCCGCGAAATGGTCGCCGAGGCGAAGGCCAAGGCCCCCAAGGCCAAGCCGCGCACCTGGCGGGGCGCCGCCCTCGCCCAGGACCTGCCCGTCGCCCGGGTCCTCGTCAACAAGGGTGTTCTGCACCTCGACCAGCTCTGGGACTACGCCGTCCCCGAGGAGCTCTCCGAGGCCGCGCAGCCCGGCGTCCGGGTCCGCGTCCGCTTCGGAGCCGGCTCCCACCACGTCCACGGCGGCCGCCGCGAGGGCGGCGGGCTGATCGACGGGTTCATCGTCGAGCGCCGCGCCGAGTCCGACTACACGGGAGCCCTGGCGGCCCTCGCCCACGTGGTCTCGCCCGAGGTCGTCCTCACCCCCGGCATGCTCGCCCTCGCCCGCGCCGTCGCCGACCGGTACGCCGGCAGCCTCGCCGACGTGCTCCAGCTGGCCCTGCCCCCGCGCAACGCCCGCGCCGAGGCCAAGCCCTCCCCGGCCCCCCTGCCCCCGCCCGCCGCGCCCGACCCGGCCGGCTGGGCCCGGTACGGCGCCGGCCCCGCCTTCCTGCGCGCCCTCGCCACCGGCGGGATCCCGCGCGCCGTGTGGACCGCCCTGCCCGGCCCCGGCTGGGCCGACGAGCTGGCCCGCGCCATGGCCGCCACCCTCGCCTCCGGCCGCGGCGCCCTCGCAGTCCTGCCCGACGGGCGGACCGCCGCCCGCCTCGACGCCGCCCTCACCGCCCTGATCGGCGAGGGCCGGCACGCCCTGCTCACCGCCGAGTCCGGCCCCGAGAAGCGCTACCGCCAGTGGCTCGCCGTCCACCGCGGCTCCGTGCGCGCCGTCATCGGCACCCGCGCCGCCATGTTCGCCCCCGTACGCGACCTCGGGCTCGTCGCGATATGGGACGACGGCGACTCCAGCCACAGCGACGACCACGCCCCCTTCCCGCACGTGCGGGAGGTGCTGGAACTGCGCGCCGTCAGCGACGGCTGCGGATTCCTCGCCGGCAGCACCAGCTGCACCGTGGAGGCCGCCCAGCTCGTCGAATCCGGCTGGGCCCGCCCGCTCGTCGCCGACCGGGAGACGGTCCGGGCCTGCGCCCCGCGCATCCGCACCGTCGGCGACGAACTGCTGGCCCGGGACGAGGCCGCACGGGCCGCCCGCCTGCCCAGCCTGGCCTGGGAGACCGTCCGGGACGGGCTGAAGACCGGGCCGGTGCTGGTCCAGGTCCCGCGCCGCGGCTACGTGCCCCGGCTCGCCTGCGAACGCTGCCGCACCCCCGCCCGCTGCACGGTCTGCGCCGGCCCCCTGGAGGCCCCCGACGCGCGGGACCTCCAGTGCGGGTGGTGCGGGCGTCCGGAGCCCGCCTGGCACTGCGAGGAGTGCGGGTCGTTCCGGCTGCGCGCCCAGGTGGTCGGAGCCCGCCGGACCGCCGAGGAGCTGGGCCGGGCCTTCCCGGCCGTTCCGGTACGGACCTCGGGGCGCGACCACGTCCTGGACGAGGTGCCGGACCGGCCTGCGCTGGTGGTGTCCACCCCGGGCGCCGAACCGGTCGCCGCGGGCGCCGGGTACGCGGCGGCGCTGCTGCTGGACGGCTGGGCGATGCTGACCCGGCCCGACCTGCGGGCCGGCGAGGACGCCCTGCGCCGGTGGATCGCGGCCGCCTCGCTGGTACGGGGGGACGGGCAGGTCGTCGTGGTCGCCGAGCCGACGCTGCGGCCGGTCCAGGCGCTCGTACGGTGGGACCCGGTCGGCCACGCGGTGCGCGAGCTCGCGGAGCGGGCCCAGCTCGGCTTCCCGCCGGTGTCCCGGATGGCGGCCGTGGCCGGGCGGGGCGAGGCCGTGGAGTCCTTCCTGGCCGGCGTGCAGTTGCCGCCGGATGCGGAGGTGCTGGGCCCGGTGCCGCTGCCGGGGCGGCGCGGGGAGCCGTCGCCGGGGGAGCGGGCCCTGGTCCGGGTCCCGCCGGGCAGCGGGGCCGCCCTGGCCGCGGCCCTGAAGGCGGCCCAGGCGGCTCGGCTGGCCCGGGGCGTCCCGGCCTCGGAGCGGGTCCGGGTGCGGATCGACCCGCCGGACATCGGCTGAGGCGGGGCGGGCGCCCGGGCGGGTCGGTGCCCGACGGCCGAACGCCCCCGACGGGGGCGGCGTGGGGGGCCGCTCCCGTCGGGGGCGCGTCGGAGGGGGCTCGGCCTCGGAGGGTCTCAGCCCCGGACGGGGCTTGGACTGGGCTCGGCCTCGGCGTCAGCCGTACCGGCCGGCGGGGGTCGGCGTCCCGGCGGCGGGCGGCGGATCAGCCGTTGCGGGGCCCGGGGAAGGCCGCGGAGCGGGACCCGGCCGCGGCCGCCTGGGACTCCTCGCGCAGCGGCTGCGGCGGCACCGAGCGGGCCGCGGGCACCGTCGGGAGCGGGCCGATGGTCCGCGTGGTGCTCCCCTCTGCCACCGGCTCGGCAGACTCCGCGGCCTGGGCGCGGCGGGCCCCGTACCTGCGGTGCACGGCCTGCTTGGTGACGCCGAGCGCCGAGCCGACCGCGTCCCAGGAGAAGCCGAGCGAGCGGTCGAAGTCCACGGCGGCGGTGACCAGCGTCTCGACGCTGTCCCGCAGCTCCTGGGCGAGGCGGACGGTGGGCGCGGGGGCCCGGCCATAGACGACGAAGCCCGTGGAGGGACCGGAGCGGCGCGGGCGGTACACGTTGCCGAGCTGGGCGGTGAGCGTACGCAGAGCATCCACCTGCCGGCGAACCCGCTCGATGTCCCGCACCAGGAGGTGCAGGCTGGCCCGTGCTTGGGCGTCGTGGGTGGCGTGGTCGGCCATGAAGAAGCCTCTCGAACCGGTGCTGAAGAGCGGATCGGGCCGCAGACACCGTTCTCGTCGTTCTGGTAGCGGCCCGGTTTCGGTCAATCTCTCTTGACCAACGCGCCACCGGGCGAGGAAGTCACGCACCGGGGGCGTGTCGGCATATGCGAGACGCGCGTGGGTGTACGTACGCCCCCTGAAGGGACGGATGAGGCGAGTGGGGCGGTTCGGCGGGGCAGCGGCGGGGCAGCGGCGCTTGTCCGGCCGGTCGGCGGCCCGGGCGGCCCGGGTGCGTACGAGCCCCATAGACTGGTGCGCTGCTGACAGCCGAGATAGCGAGGTAGGACCCCAGTGAAGCTCGTCTTCGCAGGCACCCCCGAGGTCGCCGTGCCCGCCCTGGACGCCCTGATCGCCTCCGGGCGCCACGAGGTCGCCGCCGTCGTCACCCGGCCCGACGCCCCGGCCGGCCGTGGCCGCCGGCTCGTCGCCAGCCCCGTCGCCGAGCGCGCCGAGGAGGCCGGGATCGAGGTCCTCAAGCCCGTCCGGCCGCGCGACCCGGAGTTCCAGGAGCGGCTGCGCGAGATCGCCCCCGACTGCTGCCCGGTCGTCGCGTACGGCGCGCTCATCCCGAAGAGCGCCATCGACATCCCCCGCCACGGCTGGGTCAACCTGCACTTCTCGCTGCTGCCCGCCTGGCGCGGGGCCGCCCCCGTCCAGCACTCGATCATGGCGGGCGACCAGGTCACGGGCGCCTCCACCTTCCGGATCGAGGAGGGCCTCGACTCCGGACCGGTCTACGGGGTCCTGACCGAGGAGATCCGCCCCACCGACACCAGCGGCGACCTGCTCACCCGCCTCGCCTTCGCCGGCGCCGGGCTGCTCGCCGCCACCATGGACGGCATCGAGGACGGCACCCTGCGCGCCGTGGAGCAGCCCGCCGAGGGGATCTCCCTCGCGCCCAAGATCACCGTTGAGGACGCCCGCATCGACTGGACGGCGCCCGCGCTGCGCGCCGACCGCGTCGTCCGCGGCTGCACCCCGGCGCCGGGCGCCTGGACCGTCTTCCGCGGCGAGCGGCTCAAGGTGATCTCCCTCGGCCTGGTCACCGACCGGACCGACCTGGAGCCGGGCGTGCTCGCCCCCGCCAAGAACCACGTCCACGTCGGCACCGGCTCGCACGCCGTGGAGCTGCTCTGGGTGCAGCCCCAGGGCAAGAAGCCGATGCGCGCCGCCGACTGGGCCCGCGGGGTACGCATCGCTCCGGGCGAGCGGCTGGGCGGGGCGGACGTAGGCTGAGAGCAGCCGTAGGCCGTGTCGTCGTAATTTGATTTCGCCTGCATCACCCCTTTTGTCTCGTATCTCCGGAGCACCTTTCACGTGAGCGAACAGCCCCGCCGTCGTCCCGCCGCAGCCGGCGGCAAGCAGCCCAAGCCGTACCGCCGGCCCAAGAAGGACCCGGTCCGGATGCTGGCCTTCGAGGCACTGCGGGCGGTGGACGAACGCGACGCGTACGCGAACCTCGTGCTCCCGCCGCTGCTGCGCAAGGCCCGCCAGAACGAGGACTTCCAGGCCCGCGACGCCGCGCTGGCCACCGAGCTCGTGTACGGCACGCTGCGCCGGCAGGGCACGTACGACGCCATCATCAGCGCCTGCATCGACCGGCCGCTGCGCGAGGTGGACCCGCCGGTGCTGGACGTACTGTCACTCGGCGCGCACCAGCTGCTGGGGACCCGGATCCCGACGCACGCGGCGGTCTCGGCCAGCGTCGAGCTGGCCCGGGTGGTGCTGGGCGACGGGCGCGCGAAGTTCGTGAACGCGGTGCTGCGGAAGATCGCGGCGCAGGACCTGGACGCCTGGCTGGAGCAGGTGGCCCCGCCGTACGAGGACGACGCCGAGGAACACCTCGCGGTCTACCACTCGCACCCCCGGTGGGTCGTCAGCGCGCTGTGGGACTCCCTCGGCGGCGGGCGGGCCGGCATCGAGGACCTGCTGGAGGCCGACAACGAGCGGCCCGAGGTCACGCTCGTCGCCCGGCCGGGGCGGTCCACGCCGCAGGAGCTGGTCGAGGCGGTCGGCGAGGACGCGGCGCTGCCGGGCCGCTGGTCGCCGTACGCCGTCCGGATGGCCGAGGGCGGCGAGCCGGGCGCGCTGGAGGCGGTGCGCGAGGGGCGCGCCGGCGTCCAGGACGAGGGCAGCCAGCTCGTGGCGATGGCCCTGGCGGCGGCCCCCGTCGAGGGCCGCGACGAGCGCTGGCTCGACGGCTGCGCGGGACCGGGCGGGAAGGCGGCCCTGCTGGGGGCGCTGGCTGCCGAGCGCGGGGCGTTCCTGCTGGCCTCCGAGAAGCAGCCGCACCGGGCGCGCCTGGTCGAACGGGCGCTGGCCGGCAACCCGGGCCCGTACCAGGTCATCGCCGCCGACGGCACCCGCCCGGCGTGGCTGCCGGGATCCTTCGACCGGGTGCTGATGGACGTGCCGTGCTCGGGGCTGGGCGCGCTGCGCCGCCGGCCCGAGGCGCGGTGGCGGCGCCGCCCGGAGGACCTGGAGGGCTTCGCGCCGCTGCAGCGCGCCCTGCTGCGGGAGGCGCTGGCCGCGGTGCGGGTCGGCGGGGTCGTGGGCTACGCGACGTGCTCGCCGCACCTGGCGGAGACCCGGGTGGTGGTCGAGGACGTCCTGCGCGGCCGCGGCGCGGGCGCCCGCCCGGTGTCGGCCGAACTGATCGACGCCCGCCCGTACATGCAGGGCGTCCCGGGCCTGGGCGACGGCCCGGACGTCCAGCTGTGGCCCCACCTCCACGGCACGGACGCGATGTACCTGGCCCTGCTGCGCCGGACGGCGTAGGGGCGGGGCGGGAGCCGAGGCGAGGGGCTTCGGCTGGCCGGGACGGGTTGGCCGCCCTGGGGGCCGCAGGGCGGCCGTCACGCGGTCCTGCGGCGGTGAGTGGGGCGGTGGCAACGGCGGGCAGCGAGCACCGGGACGGGTTCGGCTTGCTGGGCGGTGCCTTGTGGGAACGGGGTCACGGTGGGGCAGGGTCGGTGGGTGTCCGGGGGCTTCCCGGCCGCCCATTGTCCTTTCGGTTCGCGCCGGCTCGTCAAGGGCGCTCCTGCGTCGCGTCGCTGCGCGATCGCCTTCGGCGACCCTTGACAAGCCGACACGAACCGAAATGCCAAAGAGCTGCCGGGAAGCCCCCGAAGGATGGCCAGGGGGTCAAGTCCGTCCTCCACTCCCGTCAGAGACGCCGCTCTCCCGCCCCAGGTGCAGAATCCTTCCTTCCAGGACCATCACCGCGTCCCGGCACCGGGCATCCGGGTAGCCGAGCCCCCAGGGCCCGAAAGATGGCCCTCTCCGCAGCCGAGGGGCCCCAACCTGCACCAGACTTCGACAATATGACCGTCAGGAGCGGGGAGGCGCGCGAGATCGCTACGCGCTCCTCATTTCTCGGCGTCCGCCGGCCGTCCGTGGCTGGTGGCGCAACGGATCGCTACGTGGTCCGTCACGTCTCAGCGTCCGGCGGCCGTCTGGGGCTGGTCGGCGCCCTACGGCTACGTACTGAGGGTTAATCGGCGTCCGTGGGGCGTCCGTGGCTGGTAGGCGCGTCAGATGGGTACGCGCTGCCGGACTCTCGGCGTCCGACGGCCCTCTGGAGCTGGGCAAAGGCCGCCGACGGTCACAGCCTTCCCCCTCACAACGTCTGACGACGTCTCGACATGCGAGTCGAAGAAGAGCCCTTAGGTAATCGGATGGCAACTCTCGTGACGCCAGACTCCGTCTGACGCTCCTTCGCCTCCCACCTGGCATCCAAATGCGGACAAAACTCCCAGCGGCGGGGTGCAAGGGCACCCGTGACGCCGGCGCGTCGCCGAGGTGACAGAAGTGCGAAGCGAGCTGGCTCGCCCACCAGCCACGGACGGTCGTCGGTCGTCTGTAGGCCGGCAGTACGTAGCGATCTGACGCGTCTGCCAGCCCCAGGCGGCGGTCAGCCGCCGAGCAGTGAGGCAGTGCGTAGCGATCTAGTGCGCTACCAGCCCCAGACGGCCGTCGGGCGCCGAGAAAAGAGGAGCGCGTAGCGATCTGGGGCGTCTCCCCGCTCCTGGCAGCCATTTCTTCGTCGTTTCGTGCAGGTTGGAGCCCCTTGGCTTCGGAGAGGGCCATCTTTCGGGCCCTGGGGGCTCGGCTACCCGCATGCCCGGTGCCGGGCAGGGGTGGGGTCCCGGGAGGAAGGATTCTGCACATCGGGATCCGGGCTGCTCTCTCTGACGGGAGTGGAGGCTGGACTTGACCCCCTGGCCATCCTTCGGGGGCTTCCCGGCAGCTCTTTGGCATTTCGGTTCGTGTCGGCTTGTCAAGGGTCGCCGAAGGCGATCGC